>NZ_JBHNPP010000026.1:0-68289 GCF_042436695.1 Flavobacterium sp. HJSW_4 | reverse complement strand
CTAAGAAACCGAAACTCATGTTCCAAATTTCCCAGAAACTTAATTTACGCTTTTCCATTATCGTAATTTGAAAATTATACGATAAGCGCCTTGCTTATCAAAACTTTGTTCTTTTCGAAGTAAAACTAAAAGCCTTGACGGGCGTAAAATTATAAATTATTTTTTTATATATGCTAATAAAAAAGCCATAAATATTTTTTATGGCTTTAGAATATGTTGATTTTAAGTTTTTTAGTCAGTAGATTCTCGTTTTATGAGATGAGTTTCTATAACTTCTGTGGTGTAATTTTCCGTATGTTCTTCATCATCATCTTCTTCAGCTTCGAGTCTTTCAATAAGCATTTTCGCTGCTTTATTACCCATTTTTTCACCACTTTGGCTTACTGTTGTAATTGTCGGAGTAGAGTATTTTGAAATAATTCCGTCAGTAAATGCAATTACCGCTAAATCTTCAGGAACTTTTAGTCCCATTTTATTGGCTGTTTTGATAATTGTTACGGCAAAAAGCTCATTTACAGCAAAAACAGCATCGAAAGCTCTTTCATGTAAAAGCTGACTAATGGTTATTTCGCAAGTTTCTACATCTTCAATTTTTATGATAAGATCTTCATTAAAAGGCAATCCGTTATCTAATAAGGCTTTTTCGTAACCATCGGTTCTTAGTTTTCCAACGCTTACATAATCGACTGTAGTTACTAGAGCAATTTTCTTGCGGCCATTGTCAATTAAACTTTGTACGGCTTCATAAGCTGCAGATTTATCATCTATAATAACTTTATCACATAAAATATCGTTTGTAACACGGTCAAACATTACTACAGGCATTCCTTGATTGATAACTTCGGTGATGTGATGAAAGTCGCCTTTAAATTGCGTTTCTTTAGAAAGAGACATGATAAAACCATCTATACTTCCGTTGGCTAACATCTCCATATTTAGAACTTCTTTGTCAAAAGAATCATCTGATACACAGATTACTACACTGTATCCGTATTCATTTGCAACTTGTTCAACTCCATTGATTACTGTTGAGAAAAAATAGTGGACAATTTCAGGTATAATGATACCAATACTCTTGGTTTTTCGGTTTTTTAAACTAAGGGCAATATTGTTTGGTTTGTAGTTGTAAAACTTTGCAAAAGCCTGAACTTTTAGTCGTGTTTCTTCACCGATTTCAAGACTGTTTCTGAGTGATTTTGAGACAGTTGATATCGATACGTCAAGTTCCTTTGCAATCTGTTTGAGGGTTATTTTACGTTTCATGTAGTTAGTTGAAAAAAATCTATTTAATAATAAAGGTATCTGAAATTTTTATAATTGACAATTTTAACGCTAAAAGATTACAAAATATAGAAAGTTTTCAACACTACCACGTTTTCGTAAAGCAATAAAAATTGTCTCTGGTTGAGCATGTTAATAAATTCATAATTTTGAAATTCGAAGTAAAATTAAAAACTTAACTAACGTTCAAAAACTCAAAACTAATTTAAACAAAAAGTATGAAAACAATTTACAAAAAGTTGTTATTTTTATTCCTATTGTTGCCTTTTACAGTGTTGGCTCAGAACACTTTAAAGGGGACTGTTGTTGACAAAACAACAGGTCAGCCAATACCTGGGGTAAATGTAAATGTACAAGGTGCTCCAAATGGTGCATCAACTGGATTTGATGGAAGTTACCAGCTATCAAATGTTAAAAACGGTAACAAAATCGTTGTTTCTTTTATTGGATATAAAACAGAAACAATTGAATACACCGATCAAAAAACACTTAACGTTTCTTTAGAAGAAGATACTAATCAACTTAAAGAAGTTGTGGTGCAAGTTGGTTACGGTACTGTGAAGAAAAAAGATGCAACAGGGTCTGTTTCTCAAATTGCAGCAAAAGATTTTAATAAAGGAATTAATGTAACTCCAGAAACATTAATCAGCGGACGTATCGCTGGTGTTAATGTAGTTGGTGGTGGAGCTCCAGGAGCAAAAGCAGATATTAGAATTCGTGGAGGATCTTCTTTAAGCGCTTCTAATGAGCCATTAATTGTTATTGATGGACTTCCTATGAGTAATGCGGTTCCAAATGGATCTACAAGTGTTTTGTCTACGATTGATCCTAATGATATTGAGTCATTTACAGTATTGAAAGATGCTTCTGCGGCTGCAATTTACGGTTCTCGTGCTGCAAATGGTGTAATTGTAATTACTACTAAAAAAGGAACAAAAGGTGGAGTAAAAGTAAATTTTAGTTCTCAAGTTGGTATTAATACTGTTGCAAATACGGTGGATGTATTAAGTGCAGATCAATATCGTGCTCTTGTAAATGAAAAAGGTACTGCAGCGCAAAAAGCTTTATTAGGTACGGCAAATACTAATTGGCAGGATGAAATTTTTCATACAGCTCTAACAACCAATAATAACATCTCTGTAAGTGGATCATTGTTTAATAAACTTCCGGTACGTTTATCTGTTGGGAATGTTGATAATCCTGGAATCTTAAGAAACACTTCTTTTGAGAGAACTACGACATCGTTATCGTTAAATCCAGTTTTATTTGATAATCATTTAAAAATTGATATTACAGGAAATTTAGCTTTTGGAAAAAATCAATTTCAAGATGAAGGAGCAGCAATAAGCAGTGCTATTATATTTGACCCGACACAATCAGTTTATCAAGAAGGTTCTCGATATGGAGGATATTTTGAATGGCTGGAGCCAAATGGAAATGTACCATTGTTGCCAGCTAGAAACCCTGTAGCAAGATTAAATCAAGAAGATAGAAGAGCAACTTCTACAAGAAAATGGGGTAATATTAGATTAGACTATAAGTTTCATTTCTTCGAAGATTTAAGAATCGTTGCTGAGGCAGGTATCGATAAATTTGATAGTGATGGTTATAATGCAATAAGTACTGAAAGTATTTTAGGATACCAGCCTACAACATTTGATAAAGGTAACTGGACTAATTTAGGAGGATATACTCATTATACAGACAACCGTCAGAATAAAAACTTAAACACATACTTTAATTATACTAAAGATATTGGTAAGTTTAAAATTGATGCGACAGCAGGTTATAACTATCAGTTATTCCAGAGAGAAGGGTTTAACTCAGGAGATATTAAACAGCCAAACCCTCCTGCTGATGTTACTACTGATCCAGACATTAATTTACAATCGTATTTTGGACGTGTGAATTTAGGATACGACAGTAGATATTTATTAACTGCAAATTATAGAAGAGACGGGACTTCTCGTTTCTCTAAACAAAATAGATGGGGTAATTTTGCTGGAGGTGCTTTTGCATGGAATGTAGCAGAAGAAGCATTTTTAAAAGGTAATACAACTTTATCTAGTTTAAAATTAAGAGTTGGATACGGAACTACAGGTCAGCAAGATATTCCACCTGCATACGATTATTTAAGACGTGTGACTTTAGGAACTATTAATACGCAATACGTTTTTAATGGCGTTATCTACAAAACTGCAAGACCTGAAGGATATAATGAAGACATTAAGTGGGAAGATTTGGCTGAAATGAACGTCGGAGTAGATTTTGGATTCCTAAATGAAAGAATAACAGGTTCGGTTAATTATTTTGATAAAAAATCGAGTGATTTATTAGCAAATATTCCTGTCCCAGATGGTGCAAACATTAGAAATCAAGGTTATAGTAATATAGGTAGCGTAAGAACAAAAGGAGTGGAGTTCAGCCTTCAATCTGATATCATTAAAAATGATAAATTAACATGGAATGTTGCAGTTAATGCCACTTATATTGATCAAAAAATCTCGGATTTAGGGAATACTGTTCCAGGATTTCAAGGATATTTGACAGGAGATAATATTGCAGGAGGAACTGGAAATCAAGTGTTGATACATTCTGAAGGATATGCACCAAATTCATTTTTTGTATTTGAGCAATTATATGATGCAAACAAGAGACCTATCCAAGGTGCTTATGCAGATAGAAATGGTGATGGAGTTATTACAGATGCAGATCGTTACAAATTTCATAAGCCAACAGCAGATTACACATTCGGATTATTCTCTACTTTAAATTACAAGCAATTCGATTTTACAATGAACTGGAGAGCTAGTTTAGGAAACTATATTTTCGATAACGTAAGTTCTGATAAGGGATATTTAGAGGCTGGTTTAAGAAGACAGTCTGATTTAGCTAACATTAGCACAGATTATTACAACACTGGTTTTACTACTGAAAGTAATTCTAATGGAACGCAGCGTAACTACTCAAATTATTTTGTAAAAGATGCTTCTTTTATCAAATTAGATAATATTGTGTTAGGGTATACTTTTAATAAAACATTACTTAAAGCAGCCTCTTTGAGATTTACAGCTGGAGTTCAAAATGTTTTTGTTCTGACAAAATACAACGGACTAGATCCTGAAAAATTCAACGGAATAGACAATAACGTTTATCCAAGAGCTAGAACATTTCTAGTTGGAGTAAATGCAAATTTCTAATAGTACATTGAAAATTAAATTTTAAAAATAAATAAAATGAAAATATCATTTAAATATATATCTTATTTTCTCCTATTCATTTTAGGATTGAATATGACACTTACTTCATGTACGAGTGACTTAGATGTGAAGCCAACAGACGATGATGAGTTTCTTTCTGATGATTTTTTTAAAGATCCAGAATCTTACAAACAAGTATTGGCAAAATTATATGCTGGTTTGTATGTAGGAGGTAATGATGGTGATGGTGATGCTGCTGTTCCTTCTAAAAGTCCAGATATAGCTGGACTGGGAGGTGATTTTAGTAGTTATTTGCGTTTGCTTTTCGTTACTCAAGAGTTTCCTACTGATGAAGCTATTGTTGCTTGGTCTGATGATGGTTTGCCAGCAATAAATGGACAAAAATGGAGCCCAAGTAACCAATTTTTGTACGGGATTTTTTCAAGAGCATTTTATGAAATTAGCGTTGCTAATGAGTTTTTGAGACAAACAACAGATGAAAAACTAACTGAACGTAATGTTGATGCAGCTACAAAAGCAGAAATCGTAAGATTTAGAGCTGAAGTTCGTTTTCTTAGAGCATTTTCATATGTTAACTTAATGGATTTATTTGGTAATGTGCCGATCACTACAGAGAAAGATCCAGTTGGTTTCTTTTATCCAGAACAAAAAACAAGAGCTGAAGTTTTTGCTTTCGTAGAATCAGAATTAAAGGATATTGATAATACTTTAGCGCCTTCTAAAGCTAATGAATATGGTAGAGTTGATAAAACAGCAGCTAAATTTTTATTGGCACAGATTTATTTAAACTCTAAAGTTTATACAGGAACAGAAAGATTTAGCGAAGTAGCTACAATATGTAATGACATTGTAACAAGCTCTGGATATACTTTTGCAAATGTGCCTTATCGTTACTTGTTCTCTGCTGATAATGATAGAAATGGAGCTCAAAGTGAGTTTATCTTCCCAATTATTGGAGATGGTAATGCAATTAGAGCAACAGGAGGAGGTATGAGTTTTATTCTGCATGCATCTATTGGAGGAAGTATGGTGAGCGCTGATCAAGGTATGAACGGAGGTTGGTCAGGAATTAGAACAAGACCAGAATTTGTTCAATTGTTTCCTGATGCAACAGCAACTTCGGATAAAAGAGGAACATTTTATACGAACGGACAAACTCTAGATATTGCTGATTATGGAGTGTTCACAAATGGTTATGCAGTTACAAAATACACGAATATAAATTCTGATGGTTCTGCTGCTCAAAGAAATGATATCCCTGATACTGATTTTCCAATGTTCAGATTGTCAGATGTGTACTTAATGTATGCTGAGGCTACTCTTAGAGGAGCAACGACAGGAAATATTGCAACTGCTTTAGAATATGTGAACAAAATTAGAGTGAGAGCTGGTGCGGGTATTATTACAACTTCTGATTTGACTCTGGACTTTCTTCTAGACGAGAGAGCAAGAGAGTTGTTTTGGGAATGTCATAGAAGAACTGATTTAATTCGTTTTGGAAAATTTACAGGAGGATCTAAAATCTGGCAATGGAAAGGTGGCGTTAAAAACGGAAGCGGTACAGATTCTTACAGAGATTTAATGCCAATTCCTGCAAAAACGATTCAGGCAAACCCAACTTTAAAACAAAATCCAGGATACTAACTAACCCTTATAAAAAGTAAATAAAATGAAAAATATATATAAAATTTTAATCGCATTCATTGGTGTATTAGCAGTGTCATGTAATGCTGATGATGTAGAAGACAGACCAGTAATTACACCAGAATCAGCACCAGTTTTGCTTAGCCCACAAAACGATTTTAATATTGTTCTTACAAAGGAAAATGAAAAAGAGATTGCAACTACGGTAATTTGGGATTATGCAAAATACGATGGTACAGCAACTGTTATTAATTATACTATAGAGATTGCAAAAGCAGGAACAAAATTTGCAACACCTGTTGCAGTTACAACAACAACAGAACGTTACAGAGCTTTAACTGTTGCAGAATTAAATTCAGCTTTAGTTAACGGAGGTTTTATTGAGAAAGAAGAGAACAATGTTGATATTCGTATCAAGGCTACTGTAGGTACAGGAGCTGAGGCACAGTATTCTAATTTCTATACATTTAAAGCAACTCCATATCACACACCATTGGCAACTTCACACTGGTTAGTTGGTGCAGCTACTCCAGGAGGATGGTCTTGGGATGGTGATGCTGAAACTGAATTCCCATTAGTAGTTGGTAAAACAGATGTATATCAGGTGACAATAGTTCTTAAAAGTGGAGAGGCATTTAGAGAATTCTTAGGAAATAACTTTACAAGTAATGGTAACTGGGATGCAAGTCATAACTATACTTACTATACAGGATTAGGTTATACTATAGATGACGAATTGGTAAATGCTGGTGATGGAGATAATAACTTTCAATACACTGGACCAACTGGATCAAGAGTTTTAACAATTGATAATGCTGCAAAAAAGATCACATTAGATTAATTTTTGTAATAATAACTGAAAAAGGGCTATCTCCAGATAGCCCTTTTTTAATCAAGCTAACTAACCACACAAACCACGTGATTATGAAAAAAACTTTACTATCAATATTTTTATTGATGGCAATAACTGCTTTTGCCCAACAGCAAACGGTTAGTTATTCAATAAATCCGCTACCTTTTGAAGATACAACTTCTATTACTATTTCAATTGCGGGTACAAGTGTTAATGAAGGCACTTGGGGAGTTACAGGAAATGCACTATATCTTTGGTCATGGTCTTATGATGTGAACGATATAAATCAAATGGATTCTCCTTCTAATGGCTCTTGGACTTCTTCAAATGAAGCTAGCAGATTTACATACAATGCAGGAACAGATACTTATACCAAAACATTTACGCCCTCTGTATATTTTGGCAGAAACGGAATTGGCAGAATAGGATTTTTAGTTAAAGCGAAAGACGGAACTGGAGCAAAACAATCTCAAGATATCGTTGTTGAAGTAGGGTCTTTTCAAGTTACTTTGACTTCTCCAACAGAAAATAGCACTTCAATTATTTCTTCTGGCGCAAGTTTTAATATCGCTGCAACAAATACAGGAGGAGCAAGCAGCTATACTTTAAAAGCTAACGGGACAACTATAAATACAAATGCTAGCACTTCAAGCTATTCGTATACTCATACTAATATTACCGAAAATCAAAATTATGAATTGATTGCAACTCAAGGGGCAACTACAATTTCGAAGAAATTCGCTGTGGTTATAAATCCAAATACGGTTTCAGAAGTTATGCCTGCAGGTCTGGTTGATGGAATTAATTATAATCCAGCCGATTTTACAAAGGCAACTTTGGTCTTAGACGCACCATTAAAAGATTTCGTTTATGTAGCGGGGAATTTCAACAACTGGCAGCCAACATCTGCTTATGCTATGAAAAAAGATCCGTCTTCTGGAAAATTTTGGTTAGAAATAACGGATTTGGTTTCTGGGGAAAATAACACCTATCAATATTGGGTTGTTGATACGACGCCGCTTGCAAACTCGCCATCAATGGTAAAAACGGCAGATCCGTATTCGACTTTGGTTTTGTCTCCTTACGATGATTCTTCGATTCCTGCTTCAAAATATCCAAATATGCCTGTTTATCCTGCGGGACAAAATTTTGAGGTTACAGTCTTAAAAACAGGACAGACTCCTTACAATTGGCAGGTAATTAATTTTGAAAAACCTCAAAAAGAAAAATTAGTAGTTTACGAAGTTTTAGTTCGTGATTTTGATGCAGCAAGAAGTTATCAGAGTTTAATTGATCGAATAGATTATTTTAAAAATCTAAAAATAAACGCAATCGAATTAATGCCAGTAATGGAATTTGAAGGCAATGAAAGCTGGGGATATAACACTTCATTTCATATGGCACTGGATAAGTTTTACGGAACTTCAGATAAATTAAAAGAGTTTATTGATTTGTGCCATCAAAACGGAATTGCTGTAATTCTAGATGTGGCGCTAAATCACGCTTTTGGAAGAAATCCGATGGTAAGAATGTGGATGAATGATCCTGATGGAGACGGTTTTGGATCACCAACAGCAGAAAATCCATATTTTAATACCGTGGCCAAACATAGTTATAGTGTAGGCGAAGACTTTAATCATCAATCCCTAAAAACGCAGAACTATGTAAATAGAGTTATTAAACAATGGATTGAGGAATATAAAATTGATGGTTTCCGTTGGGATTTGACCAAAGGATTTACTCAATTATGCACGGCAGGTGATAATTCTTGTACCGATTCGTTTCAGCAAGATCGTGTTGATATTTTGAAGAAATACGCAGATTTTTCTTGGGCAATAGATCCAACACATTATACCATTTTTGAGCATTTAGGAACTGATGCAGAAGAAAAAGAATGGGCTAATTATAAAATAGCAGAAACGCCGAGTAAAGGTATAATGATGTGGGGAAAAATGACAAACGAGTACAATCAATTGTCGATGGGATATGCTTCAGATAGTAATATTTTTAGAATGAATAGTGCAAACCGCGGATTTACGGCAAATCGTTTAATGGGTTATGCAGAAAGCCACGATGAAGAACGTTTAATGTATAAAAATGTACAGTACGGAGCTTCAAATGGAAGTTACAATGTGAAAACATTAAATACCGCTTTATCTAGAATGTCTGCAATTGGTGCTGTTTCTTTATTGATTCCTGGACCTAAAATGATTTGGCATTTTGGCGAACTAGGTTGGGAGAATTCTATTTTTACCTGCAATGATAATTCTGTAAATACTGATTTTGATGCTGTAGGCGGAGATTGTAAATTAGATACGAAACCACAGCCTCAATGGGTAAATAACTGGTTGGAAAATTCAAATCGTAATAAAATTTATAACGATTGGGCAAAAATGATCACGCTTAAAAAAACTGAACCAGTTTTTTTAGGAACAGCGACAATGGCGAATACAGCTACTTTGTTGGTAAATATTAAAATCACCAATAATAATTTAACTTCTGCTCAGCTTAAAGACGTTGTCATTTTGGCGAATTTTGATACGGTTGCACAAAATATGATTCCAGGATTTCAATATACTGGTGCATGGTACAACCTAATGGACAATTCGACGATTAACGTTACAGATGTAAATGCGCCAATAAATCTAGCTCCAGGAGAATTTAGAATTTATGGTAATAAACAAGCAAATTTGGCAATCGAAGATTTTGAAAAAGGAAGTCAAGTTAGTTTATATCCAAATCCTGTAGCCGATTATTTTACTTTAGGTTTTAAAACTTCAAAAGTAGAAATCTATTCTATCACAGGACAATTAGTAAAAACATTTAATACAAACGGAAATACAGATTATCAATTCTCAGTAAATGGTTTAACTTCTGGATTGTATCTCGTAAAAACGTTTGACGAGCATAATAAAGTTCAAGTTGCGAAATTTATTAAAAATTAGGTTTGGTTAGTAATGAAAAGGGCTGTCTAGAAATTGACAGCCTTTTTTGGTTTAAGTAGTTTTGTAACTATAAGATATTTTATTTTAATGTTTTGATGCCTTTGGGGCGGTTGAAGGCATTCTATAATTGTTTTGTTTATTTTTTTCTTTTAGGATCGTTATATTCTCCGATTAAAGAATAATACCCAAATGTCCCTAATCCCATAACGATAAGCGGAGTTAGTATAAATAGAATAATTGCACCAAATACCAAATCGTCCTGTTGGTCTGAAAGAAGTTTTGGCAAACCAAATTCAAACACGCAAAAATAGGCAGCAGCAGCGGCCAAAGCAATCCATAACGCCCCTAAAACTTGTTTAATCGCATTCATTTTTTTTGTAAATTTTAAAGGTGAGTAATTTTGTTTTTGTTGTCAATATAAATCATTCCAATAACAAAGCAGATTCCAGCAATAATTATAGGATACCATAATCCATCCAGATAAAAATCGGCTTTGCCTGCTGTTTTGGCGTGTGATACAAAGTAAGTAGAAATAGCGGGCAGTAATCCTCCAAAGATTCCATTCCCGACATGATAAGGCAAAGACATTGAAGTATATCTGATTTTGGTTGGAAACATTTCAACTAAAAATGCCGCAATCGGACCGTAAACCATGGTCACAAATAGTACTTGAATAAAAACCAGAAAAATTAAAGCCCATTTATCATTTGAAGTTATTTGGATTGAAACACTTGTTTGCACATCTTTTTTTTCCATGTACGTTTTTTTCTCCATTACGGTTGTACCATCAGTATATTTTTTTTGAATCGTGGTAACAAAACTACCGTCAGCTTTATTTTCGGTTGTTTCTCTATAACTTTCAAAAATTTCTGTTTTTTTGCTAATATCTGTTGTATTGTACATTGCCTTATATATAGGTCTGTACGACAAGATAGCCACAAGCATTCCGAACATCATGATGTATTTGCGCCCAACTTTGTCGCTCAACCATCCAAAAAAGATAAAAAATGGAGTTCCAATTAAAAGCGCAATTCCTAATAATTCATCTACTTGAGAAGAATCAACATTCATTACCGTTTTCATAAAACTCATTGCATAGAATTGTCCCGTATACCAAACAACACCTTGACCCATTGTAGCACCAAATAGCGCCAAAAGAACAAATTTTAGATTGTATCGGTTTCCAAAACTTTCTTTTAACGGATTGGTGCTTGTAGTTCCTTCTTTTTTAGCTTTCGCGAAAACTGGAGACTCGTCCATATTTTTTCTAATCAAATACGAAACTCCAACCATAGCAATCGAAACCCAAAACGGAACGCGCCATCCCCATAAATCAAAAGCTTCTGGAGAAAGTATGCTTTTGGTTGCCAGAATCACCATCAGAGAGATAAATAAGCCAACAGTTGCGGTGGTTTGAATCCAAGAAGTCCAATATCCTTTCTCTCCTGCTGGAGCGTGTTCTGCAACATAGGTAGCGGCTCCGCCATATTCGCCTCCAAGAGCAAGACCTTGTAGAAGGCGTAAAATTAAAACCAATAAAGGGGCTAAAAAGCCAATCGTTTCATAACTTGGAATACAGCCAATTAAGAAAGTAGAGCCACCCATTAATAATAAGGTAGCCATAAAAGTATATTTGCGTCCTATAATATCCCCAAGTCTTCCAAAGAATAAAGCTCCAAATGGGCGAACTACAAATCCGGCGGCAAATGTGGCTAAAGTAGATAAAAACGCTGCGGTCGGATTATCGCTTGGAAAGAATTTAGTTGAAATAACAACAGCCAGACTGCCAAAAATGTAAAAATCATACCATTCAATCATAGTGCCCATAGAGGAGGCTGAAATTACTTTCCAAATGCCCTTAGTAGAAGTTTTGCTCATAAAACTGCTTTGAGATCTTGTTAATAAATGAATTTTAAAAATACAGTTTTACGAATATAGAAGATATTTTGTTATTCACTTAATACTTTTTTAACAAAAACTATTTATTTGTTGACACTTATTTTTCGAAGTAAAAAAAGATTTAACCGCAATGAGCCTAAAGAAAAACCGCAAAGACTCGCAAAGCTTAAAAATAACTTTGCGAGTCTTTGCGGTTAAAACAAATAAAAAAGTATAAAAACAAAAAACCCACTCGTTTGAGTGGGTTTCGTGGTACCTCCAGGGATCGAACCAGGGACACATGGATTTTCAGTCCATTGCTCTACCATCTGAGCTAAGGTACCGTGCTTGTTGCGGGTGCAAATATATAATCATTTTTGGTTTGTGCAAAACATTTTTTAGAAAAAATCTATTCGTATCTTCGCAAAAGCAAAAATGGAAATATGATTTTAACGGTCGATGTTGGCAATACCAGAATTAAAGCATCTGTATTTGAGGATAATACTTCTCTGGAAAATTTTGTTTTTGATAAAAATGAAATCGAAAAAAAAATTGAAAATATTTTAAAAAAATATCCAAAATGCTCCGATTTGGTTGTCGCTTCGGTAGGAAATGTCGAAAAACAATCCTTTTTAACTTTCGAAAACAGACTGAAAGTGCATTTTTTTACTCACGAAGATGTTTTTCCTTTCCATAATAAATATGCAACGCCAAAAACATTAGGAATGGATCGAATGATTTTGGCAGCAGGAGCAACGTTGCAATTTCCAAAACAAAATCGTTTGGTTATTGATGCCGGAACTTGCATTACCTACGATTTCATCGACGAAAATGATAATTATTTAGGAGGAGCCATTTCTCCAGGTCTTCGTTTAAGATATGAATCGCTGCATAATTTTACGGCCAGACTGCCGTTACTAACCTTAGAAGAACCCGATTCTTATGTAGGAAACTCTACTGCACAAGCCATACATTCTGGGGTTGTCAACGGTTTCGTCTATGAGATTGACGGTTTTATCGATGAATATCGCAAAGAGTTTTCAAATTTTATCATAATTTTAACGGGAGGCGATGCAGATTTTTTGGCTAAACGATTAAAAAATACCATATTTGCCAATTCAAATTTCCTTCTGGAGAGTTTGAGCCAAACATATCAATATAAAATCGACAATGATTAAAAAAGTAATATTAAGCGCTTGTTTGCTTATATCGTTCGTTTCATTCGCTCAACAAGGTACTGCTTCACCTTATTCTTTTTTCGGAATAGGAGATGTGAGATTCAAGGGAACACTTGAAAACAGATCTATGGCAGGAGTTGCAGTAGAACAAGATTCGATTCACTTAAATATAGAAAATCCAGCGAGTTACGCTAGCTTAATTCAGACAACTTTTACAGTTGGAGGAACATTTGCTACTTCTAATTTAAAGACGAGTTCTCAATCAGAAAAAGCACAACGCTCTACTTTTGATTATTTAGCAATAGGAATTCCGATGGGTAAATTTGGCGCTTCATTCGGTTTGATTCCTGTGAGTTCAGTAGGATATAAAATTCTTAATGATAATTCGGCTACAGAAGGTCAGACAAGTTCTCAACTTGACGGAAAAGGGGGTATCAATAAAGTATATTTCGGTTTGTCATATAAAATAATGAAGGATTGGAATATTGGAGTAGATGCACAATATAATTTTGGAAAAATTACAACAACCAGCGTAGAAGCGGTTACTGGAATTCAAAACGGAACAGCAGAAGTTAATACTTCCGAGCTTTCAGGTACAGCATTTAGTTTTGGTACAATGTATCAGAAAAAGATCAACAAAAAGACTAGTATATTCTCTAGTTTAAGTTACACTTTTGCAAGTAATCTGGATTCTGATAATACGAGAGTTATTTCTGTTCAAGGAGATGCTGATCCTTATGTAGTTCCGGCAGAATCAACAAAATTAAAACTTCCAAATAAATTGAGTATTGGTTTGGGTATTGGTGAAGCTAGAAAATGGCTTGTAGGAGCAAATATGACTTTTCAAGGAGATGGTCAGTTAGCAAATTATTATAACTCGGCATCAAATGTAAGTTACGAGAGCTATTCTAAATATGCTGTTGGGGGTTATTACCTTCCAAATTATGCGTCTTTTACTAGTTACATGAGCAGAATTACCTATAGAGCTGGTTTGAAATACGAAAAAATTGGTTTGATTGTTAATAATGAATCAATTAAAGATATCGGAATGTCATTAGGAGCTGGAATTCCAATTCCAGGATCTTTTTCAAATTTAAATTTCGGAATTGAATTTGGTAAACGCGGTACAACTGCTGCAGATTTAGTTCAAGAGAATTATGTTAATTTCAGCGTGAGTTTCTCTTTCAATGATAAATGGTTTGTGAAGAGTAAATACCAATAAAAACAAAATATTTTATCTTTTAGAAGCTCATTACAATTTACTACATTTGGCAAATGAATTTACCAAAAAGATATAGTCTAATAGTTGTCACAGTTATTGCTGTGACAATGTTTTTTGGATGCGAAAGTAATTTTAAAGAAGTTCAGAAAATTAACTTCTCAGAATTTGTTCCTGCTAGTGACGCCGATACTGTAAATATTAAATATACAGATTCTGGACGCATTACAGGAGTTTTGATCAGTCCGAAAATGCTAGATTATTCAAATCTTGATTTTCCTTTTACAGAATTTCCAAAAGGAATAGATGTTACTTTATATGATAAAAAGCAAAAACGTACCTTTATAAAAGGTAATTATGCGGTTTCGTATAAAAATACTGGAATTATTGATTTGATTGGGAAGGTAAAAATCACTTCTGAAGAAGGACAGATTTTGGAAACAGAACAATTGTATTTCGATCAGAAAAACGAGTGGTTTTATACAGAACGAAAGTTCAAATTGACTGATAAAAAAGGAGTTTCTTACGGTCAGGGAATAGATTTTAGTAAAGATTTTAAAGTGATCAATTCGCAGCGAATAAGCGGTGAAATTGAATCAGACGAAGAATTATAATATTATGGGTTATTTAAAATATACACAATACGTTTACATCCTTTTTGCAGTTTTCTTTACTTATGATGGTATCGTGAAATTGAACGAAGGCGATGAGAGTTATCCTTTCTATTTCGTAATTGCAGGAATGGCTGTTTTTATGTTTTTCTTTAGGAGAAGATTTCTTAATGGGCATAACGACAGAAATAAAAACCAATAAAAAATGGAAATTAGTATTATAATAATCTGTTTAATACTAGCCGCCTTTTTTTCTGGGATGGAAATCGCTTTCACATCCGCCAATAAAATTTATCTTGAAATAGAAAAGAAACAAGACGATTTCTTGTCTCGAATCTTAACAAAACTAACCGAAAATCCATCCAAATTTATTGCTGCCATGCTTATTGGCAATAATGTAGCTTTGGTGATTTACGGTTTTTTTATGGGCGATCTGATTTTAAGTTGGATGGCTTATTTTGGCTTTGTCTTTTCAGATTGGTGGGATATTCTTATCCAGACACTTCTTGCAACATTTGTAGTCTTGCTGACTTCAGAGTTTTTTCCGAAAGTGTTTTTTCAAATTTACGCCAATTCCCTAATTAAAATTCTCGCGCTTCCGGCGTATCTGTTTTACCGATTATTTTATTATATATCGACTTTTTTTATTTGGATTGCAGACTTTGTGCTGAGTAAATTTTTTAAAACAGAAGGAAGTCAAATTCATTTGTTTAGTCGAATTGAACTCGGAAATTACATAACAGAACAAATGAGCACCGTTGAAGAAGATGAAGAGGTAGATTCTGAAATTCAGATTTTTCAAAATGCCTTAGAATTCTCAGCTGTTAAGGCGCGTGATATTATGACGCCTCGTACAGAAATTGTCGATATAGATTTGTTTGATACAGTTGATGGTCTTAAAGCATTATTTATAGAAACAGGATATTCTAAAATCATCATAAGCCAAAATTCATTAGATGATATTGTAGGTTATGTCCATTCTTTCGATTTATTTAAAAAACCATCTACAATAAAATCGGTTTTAATGACCGTTGAATTTGTTCCAGAAACAATTTTAATTAAAGATGTTTTGAATTTGTTGATCAAAAAACGAAAAAACGTTGCAGTAGTTTTAGATGAATACGGAGGAACTTCAGGAATTATTACCATCGAAGATATTGTAGAAGAGCTTTTTGGCGAAATTGAAGACGAGCACGATTTGGACGAAGAATTGATTGAAGAAGAAATAGGAGAAGGTAAGTATTTGTTTTCAACGAGATTAGATGTTGAGTATTTAAATGAGACCTATAAATTAATGATTCCAGAAGAAGATTCTTATGGAACGTTAGGAGGTTTTATTGTCAATCATACAAAAGAAATCCCACAAAAAGGAGATAAAATTGTAATAGATAAGTTTCATTTTCGCATTGAAGAGGCGTCAAATAAGAAAATAGAACTAGTCAAAATGACAATTAAAGACTGATTTTTTAAATTAATGAAAAAAAATGTGTAAAATAAAACGCTAGTTGTATTGTTATTAACTAGATAATTGTATTTTCGCAAACTGAATATAAAATTAACGATAATAAAATGGCAGTTTTAGCAAAAATTAGACAGCGTTCCGCTTTATTGATAGGAGTTATTGCACTTGCATTATTTGCATTTATAATACAAGATCTATTTACAAGAGGAACATTTGGTCAAAGTTCAAAAGATGTAGGAAGCATCGATGGAAAAGATATTTCATTTGAAGACTTTAGAGTTAAAGTTAGTAATGTTGAAAAAAGTGGGCAAGGTATAACTTCCACTGAAGCTGCAAACAGAGTTTGGGATCAAGAAGTTTCAATCGCTTTATTGTCATCACAATTTGATAAATTAGGATTGAGAGTTGGTGAAAAACACATTTTAGAGGTTTTGAAATCAGATCCAAATATTGGTAAAAACCCAATGTTCTTAAACGCAGCAGGAATTTTTGATGTTGTTAAGTTTAAAGATTATTTTAAAACAAATCCAGAAGCTGCACAATACATCGCTCAAAAAGAGAAAGATGCTGAATTGAATGCTAAGTTTCAAATCTATAATACTTTAATTAAATCAGGACTTTACACAACTGCTAGTGAAGGAAAATTAAAGTATGAAATGGAGGCTAATAAAGTGAGTTTTGCTTATGCGGCAGCTCCTTACTCTTCTATTAAAGATAGTGAAGTTAAAATCTCTGATGATGAGATTGTAGCTTACATGAAGAAAAATGAGAAAAAATTCAAAGCTGATGCAACTCGTGAAATTCAGTACGTTTTAGTTGAAGATAAAGCTTCTAAAGAAGATGAGGCTGAAATTAAAGCTAAATTAACTGCTTTATTATCAGGAAGTGTTGTTTACAACGCAAAAACTGGTAAAAACGATTCATTGCCAGGATTTAGAAATGCAGCAAACATTGCAGAATTTGTAAATGCAAATTCTGATGTTCCTTACGATTCTACTTATGTTCCTAAAAATGCTTTACCAGCAGTTGACGCTGATAAATTATTCAGCTTACCAGCTGGAGCAATTTACGGACCATACGTTTACGGAAGATACTATGCAATCTCTAAATCTCAAGGATTTAAAGCTGGTGTTAATGCAAAAGCAAGTCATATCTTAATTGGTTACGAAGGATCTCAAACTCCAAACCCAAAAGAGAAAAGAACTAAAGAAGAAGCTAAAGCTAAAGCTGAAGAAATTTTAGCGCAAGTTCAAGCTAATCCAGATAGTTTTATGATGTTGGCTTTCACAAGTTCTGATGATTCATCTGCACAACAAGGTGGTGATTTAGGATATTTTGGGCCAAACCAAATGGTAAAACCTTTCAATGATTTTGTATTCAGCAACGGAATTGGTAAAGTTGGTTTAGTTGAAACTCCTTTCGGATTTCACATTATCAAAATTACTGACAAACAAGACGGAATTCGTTTAGCTACAATCGCTCAAAAAATTGAGCCTTCTGAAGCTACTTCTGATAAAGTATTTACATTAGCAACTAAATTCGAAATGGATGCTGCTGATAAAGATTTCAATGCTGCAGCTAAAGAATTAGGTTTAAAAGTTGCTCAGCCAGTTAATGCAAAAGCTATGGATGAAGCGTTTGGGCCATTAGGAAACCAACGTAACATTGTAAGATGGGCATTTGATAAAGAAACAGGTAAAGGAGATGTAAAACGTTTTGAAATTGCAAACATCGGACACGTTATTGCACAATATAAAGGTGAAAACAAATCTGGTTTAGTTTCTGTTGATATGGCAAGACCTTACGTTGAGCCAATCTTGAAAAACAAGAAAAAAGCTGAATTGTTAAAAGCTAAAATGCAAGGTTCAAGTATTGAAGCTATCGCTAAAGCAGCAGGAGTTGCTGTTCAACAAGCTACAGACGTAACTCTTGATAATCCAGTTTTACCAGGTGGAGTTGGACAAGAGCCACAAGTTGTAGGTAATGCATTTGCTTTAGCTGCAAATAAAATTTCTACTCCAATTGAAGGAAATACAGGTGTTTATGTTGTTCAAAACGTTAAAACTGTAAAAGCTCCTGCAATTGCTAATCACGCTGCTTATGTAGAGAAAGTAAAAGCTCAAAGTGCTAATGATGCAAGTAGAGTATTACCAGCGTTAAAAAACAATGCTAAAATTGAAGATAATAGATTACAATTTAATTACTAATTAGAAAGTAATTCTTATAAAAAAAACCCGAAACGCTTTTAGTGTTTCGGGTTTTTCTTTTTGCCATTATTTGGGTAATTATGGTTTGTGTTTTTTTACTGCCAATTTTCTAAATGTATATAGAAATTATCGAAATTTAATTTAAAAAACTTGTGATTTTCAAATTATTACAGTTAATTTGCTCGTTTTTTTACTTTAACATATTCTTGCTTTTGGCTTAGAATAGGAAATAAAAAGAATACGAATCCAATAAACAAATGCTTTAAAAATTAATTATTTGAATGTTTTTTACTTTTAAATTTTTTAGAAAGAAGCAGAGAGTATATACCAAAATAGAAAGTCATATTTATGGTATTATTATCGAGCTTTTAAAAGTGGCCAGTACCGACATCAATGTTGATGAATTGGGTGGAAAGTATTATTTGAGTAACGAAGAACAACATTTTAAAGTTACTATTTTGAGCAACGATTATGTGATTAGATTGACAAATACACATGATTCTGTTGCCGAAAAATATGATAAGCTTTTCGTAGAAGATGTTTTAAGAGCAGTAAAAGAAGAGAAGCATCGCCGTATGGAAGTTGTTTATGATTCTATTACAAACAGCATCGAAAAAATGGCCGAGCGCTTGCACAATAGACTTATTGAGTCGAATGAACAAGAAAGCAAAGCCGTACGACGTTTAGAGACTAAACACATTAAGGGCAAAAGAGCTAATTAATTAGTTTTTTGATTTGATTTATAGAATCATTTCTTCATAAGTTAAAATAGTCTCGTATCCTTTATTAGAGAAATACTCTTTCGGATTTTCTTTAGAAACTACCATAACAAAATCGCCGCCCCAAGCCCCTAGACTTTTAATTACGCCATTAAAATCTGGAAAAACAGCCTCTTTTATAGTCTGCATTTCTAGGATTCTACTCAAATGAATTTCGTGTTTTTGAACTGCCGAAGCAAATTCTTTTAATGTTTTAGCATGAAGAATGGCGTTTGTGATTTTGTTGTTTTCTTCAACGCTATCTGCTAAACGATTACTTTTGTGATTGTTGTAAGAATAAATGGCAGATTTGCTATTTTGCTTTTTATTCAAATAAACAAAATAAATATGCTCTTTAAAGTCAGGGTTAAATTCGACTTGTTGAACAAAATTATCTTTGATTCGATATAAAACTGGTGTGTTGTTTTGTGCGCAGGCAATATCGTAACCACTTCCGCCGAAACTGTTATTTAGTAACGTAAAAGCATTGGTTTCTGTCCATTGCGCGATATTATTTATAAGAGTTGAAGAAGTTCCTAATCCCCAGTTTTTTGGAAAACTCAAATGTGTACTCACTTTATATCCTTTAGCAGTATCTATGAATTTTGGGTTCAAAGTATAAGCGGCATGAAGAATATTGATCAAAGTTGATTTTACAGTATCAATTTGAGGATCTGAACCTTTTATGACTTCATCAAAAGTAATTGCTTCTTCGAACCATAAATGATTGTCATGATCGTAACTTTTCCATTCAATTTGTCTGCCTTCTAGTTCTTCAATTACTAAATCCTGACCAAATTTTGTCGGTAACGCAAAAGCATCTGCTCCATCCAAAACAAGATATTCGCCCGCAATAAAAAGTTTTCCGTTACTGTAAAAGGTTGTTGACATACTTGTCTCGATATTATTATATAAATTCCTAAGATTTTAAATTCCAAAAATTAACATTGGAATTTAAAATCTTAGGAGTTTATCTGATTGATTATTTTCTTAAATTTTCAATAAATTCTACTACGGCGCTGTGAGAAACGGCTGTTTTTTTGAAGTGCGTTTTAATTAAATGACGCTCTTCATCTGTAGCTTCAAATTGATTGATAATATTATTAAGGTGCATTTTCATGTGACCTTCTTGAATTCCTGTTGTAGTTAACGAACGTAATGCTGCAAAATTTTGTGCTAGACCTGCAACGGCCACAATTTCCATTAATTCTGTAGCGGAAGGTTTTTCTAAAATTTCTAAACACAATTTAACTAATGGATGTAAAGAGGTTAAACCGCCAACTGTACCAACTGCAAGCGGAATTTCAAGCCAAAAAGTAAAAATTCCGTTTTCGATTTTTGCATGAGATAAACTCGCATATTGTCCATTTCTAGCTGCATAAGCGTGAACACCAGCTTCTACAGCTCTAAAATCATTTCCTGTTGCTAGAATTACAGCATCAACACCATTCATAATTCCTTTATTGTGCGTAACCGCTCTAAAAGGTTCAACTTCTGCAATTTGAACGGCTTGAACAAAACGTTCTGCAAATTCTTGAGGATTATTTATATGTTTTTCTGCTAATTCCTCGATTGGGCAAGAAACTTCGGCTCTAACAAGGCAATGAGGCACATAGTTAGAAAGGATACTCATTATAACTTCTAGATTTTCACCATTTTGGCATAAGTCAGAATTTTGAGCTTCTTCTTTTAAAGTAGTTGCAAATTGCTCTAAACAAGAATTTATAAAATTGGCACCCATGCTGTCTTTTGTTTCAAAAGTAGCATGAAGCTGATAGTAATTTTCAAGGAGACTTCTTTTGTCTTTTAGTTTAATATCTAAAATTCCGCCGCCACGCTGCTGCATGTTTTTGGTAATGCTTTGTGTTTCAGAAAAAAACTTTGGTTTTATTTCGTCAAAAAACTGAGTTAGTTTTTCTGCATCTCCACTATAAGTAAAATGAACCTGACCGATTTTTTCGGTATTGATAATAGTAGCTTTAAATCCGCCTCTGGTTGACCAATATTTTGCTGCTTTAGAAGCTGCAGCGACAACAGAACTTTCTTCGATTGCCATCGGAATAGTTTTGTATTTTCCATTGATCAAAAAGTTAGGAGCAACTCCAAGTGGGATGTAAAGGTTTGTAATGGTGTTTTCTATAAATTCATCATGAAGCTGCTGTAGCTTTTCGTCTGAATTCCAGTAATTTCTTATAATATTTTGCGCCTCTTCAGGGGTCGAAAAATATTCATTTGCAATCCAGTTAATTTTTTCTTTTTTGGATAATTTAGAAAATCCGGCAACAGCGTTGTTCATTCTCAATATATTAAATAATAATGTTGCGGCAAAGATACTATTTTAAGAGTTTTGTTTGCAATGTATTTTGAAGATCAAAATACGCAATCGTTATTTTTTTTAACATTTAACACTTAAAATGTGTATTATGTTTATTTTTTTTATTAAAATTGGGCTCTTTTTATATTTAAAATAATTCTAATGAATACAAGTAAATTTACTGCAGTACTTTTATTTTTAACTGCGGTCGTTTTTGGGCAGCAGAAAATAACTGTCGAAAATGTTTTTAGCGGAACTTTCCGGGCCAAAGGGATGGATGAGCTGCAATCGCTAAAAAATACTAATCAATATACTGTTTTAAATGTTGATATGGCGAGCAGAAGCATGCAGATTGATTTATACGATTTTGCAACGCTGAAAAAAGTATCAAATCTTATCGATACTAAAAACTACAAAGAACTTGCCGACGGAATTGACAGCTACACTTTTGATGCTTCTGAAAAAAAGATCTTAATTGCTTGTAATTCATCTAAAATATTCCGTCACTCTTTTACTGCAGATTATTTTCTTTATGATATCGCAGGAAAATCTCTGACTAAACTTGTTGATTTTCAAATTCAAGAACCAACATTTTCACCTGACGGGACTAAAATTGCTTACGCGAAAGAAAACAACTTATATATTTATGATGTTGCTTCAAAAAAATCGACTGCTGTAACAACAGACGGAAAGAAAAATGCGGTTATAAACGGTATTACTGACTGGGTTTACGAAGAAGAATTTGCTTTTGTACGTGCATTTGACTGGAGTAAAGACAGTAAAAAACTTGCTTACATTCGTTTTGACGAAAGCCAAGTTCCAGAATTCTCAATGTCAATTTTTCACAAAGATTTATACCCAAAAATTGAAACTTTCAAATATCCTAAAGCAGGAGAAAAAAACTCTGTAGTTTCATTACATATTTATGATGCTTCTGGAAATGCTTCTAAAAAAGTAGATTTAGGAAACTACAATGATTTCTACATTGCAAGAATGCAGTGGACAAATGATGCAAACGTGCTTTGTACTCAAGTTTTAAACCGTCACCAAGATAATTTAGATTTATTGTTTGTTGATGGTAATACAGCTACTGCAAAAGTGGTTTTAAATGAAAAAGATAAAGCTTACGTAGATATTACAGATAATTTGACTTTCTTAAAAGATAACAGTTTTATCTGGACTAGCGAAAAAGACGGTTTTAACCATATTTATGTGTATGATAAAAACGGAAAACTTAAAAATCAAGTTACTAAAGGAAACTGGGAAGTTGTTTCTTACTACGGTTTTGACGAAAAAACAAAAACTATTTTCTACCAATCTACAGAAAATGGTTCGATTAACAGAGATCTTTACAGAATTGGTTTAGATGGAAAAAATAAAGCGCGTTTGTCTTCTAAAGTAGGAACAAGTGCAGCGACTTTTAGCCCAAATTTCCAATACTTTATCACTACTTTCTCAAGTAATACACAGCCTACAACTTATACTTTAAACGAGGCTAAAACTGGAAAAGAAATTCAAGTTATCGAAAACAATCAAGCTCTTGCTGATAAATTAAAAGCGTATAATCTTCCTTCAAAAGAATATTTCGTTTTAAAAACAGCAAAAGGAAATGAGTTGAATGCTTGGATTTTAAAACCGAAAGATTTTGATCCTTCAAAAAAATACCCTGTTTTCATGTTCCAATATTCTGGTCCAGGATCACAGCAAGTAAACAATCAATGGAATAATTCTAACGATTACTGGTTTCTTTCTTTAACACAACAAGGCTATATCGTAGCTTGTGTTGACGGAAGAGGTACTGGTTACAAAGGAGCTGATTTCAAAAAAGTGACTCAGAAAGAATTAGGAAAATACGAAGTTGAAGATCAGATCGATGCAGCAAAAGTAATTGGTGCTTATCCTTATGTTGATGCTTCAAGAATTGGAATTTTCGGATGGAGCTACGGTGGATTTATGGCATCTAACTGTATTTTCCAAGGAAATGATGTTTTCAAAATGGCAATTGCAGTTGCTCCAGTTACAAACTGGCGTTTTTATGACAGCGTTTACACAGAAAGATACATGCAGACTCCACAAGAAAATGCAAGCGGATACGATCAAAACTCTCCAATCAACCATGTTGACAAATTGAAAGGAAAGTTCTTATTGATTCATGGTTCTGGAGATGACAATGTTCATGTTCAAAACACAATGCAGATGATGGAAGCTTTAATTCAGGCAAATAAACAATTTGATTCTCAAATTTACCCAGATAAAGACCACGGTATTTATGGCGGAAACACTAGAATTCAGCTTTATAATAAAATGACCAACTTTATCAAAGAAAATTTATAATCTAAATATTTAAACCTAATTAAATAGACAATAATATGGGAGAAACTCAAGTAAAAACTGCGCATCCAAAAGGACTTTGGGTATTGTTTGGAACGGAGATGTGGGAGCGGTTCAATTTTTATGGAATGCGAGCTTTATTGACTTTATTTCTTGTTAATTCATTATTAATGAAAGAAGAGGAAGCATCATTAATTTATGGAGGTTTTCTTGGACTTTGTTATTTAACACCAATGTTAGGAGGTTTTGTTGCCGATCGTTTTTTAGGAAACAGAAACTGTATCATTTTAGGAGGTTTGCTTATGGCAACTGGACAAATGCTTTTGTTTACAAGCGGGAGTGTTTTTGAGTCTAATTTAGGTCTGGCAAAAATCATTATGTACTCTGCACTTGGTGTAATTGTTTTTGGTAACGGATTCTTCAAACCAAATATTTCTAGTATGGTTGGAAGTTTGTACCCAAAACAAGAAAAAACAAAATTAGATAGTGCATTTACTATTTTCTATATGGGTATCAACATCGGAGCTTTCTTAGGTCAGTCAATCTGTCCTTTATTGGGAGATGTTAAAGATGCAGGAGGAATTAGAGATATCCATGCTTTTAGATGGGGATTCATGGCAGCTTCTGTTGCAATGTTGTTAGGAACAGTTCTTTTCTACTTCTTAAAAAATAAATATGTAGTTTCTCCAGAAGGAAAAGCATTAGGAGGACTTCCTTCTAAAAATGATGCTTCAGATTTTGAAGAAGGAGAAGCGCAAACAGCAAACTTTTCTACTAAAGCTTTGATAAGTGCAGCAATTGCATTTATCGTTTTAGGATTCTTTTTTCATTATGTTGTAGGTCAGAACTTGATTTATACCTTAATTTATTCAAGTGGTTTGGCTTTAGCAGGATTAATTATTTCTGATACTTCTTTGACTAAGATTGAAAGAGATAGAATTATTGTAATTTATATCGTTTCGTTCTTTATTATTTTCTTTTGGGCGGCATTTGAACAGGCAGGTTCTTCTTTGACTTTCATTGCCGATAACCAAACAGACAGACACTTCTTTGGTTGGGCAATGCCACCGTCAATGGTTCAAATTTTTAACGGAATGTTTGTGGTGTTTTTGGCAGTTCCATTTAGTGTTCTTTGGGATACTTTAAGAGCTAAAGGAAAAGAGCCAATTTCTCCAGTAAAATTAGCTGCAGGATTAGTAATAATCTCTATCAGTTTCTTTATGATTGCGACTCAAGTTTCTTACATCGGAACTTCTGGACTTTTATTAGTTAAATGGTTGATCTTATTATATTTCTTAAATACATGTGCGGAATTGTGTTTATCTCCAATTGGTTTATCATTGGTTGGTAAATTATCTCCAAAACGTTTTGCATCATTATTATACGGAGTATTCTTCTTGTCTAATGCGTCTGGATATGCATTAGGAGGAACTTTAGGTTCTATCTTGCCAGCAACTGGTGATAAATTTGCAAAAGCAAAAGAACTTGGAATCGATTTACAAGCAGTTTTAGATAAAAAAATAACACTTTCAGCAGACCAATTGGCTTTGTTGGATCATCATCAAATTAGTGCGCAAAATCCAATTTTTGCAGGGTTCGAAATCCATAATTTATATGAGTTCTTTATGGTTTTCGTTGTCTTGACAGGTATTGCGGCAATTTTATTATTTGCTTTAACACCACTTTTGAAAAAATTAATGCACGGTGTTAGATAAATGGAAAACAATATTACTTTAGAAGAAATTCAAAATTTTAAAGGCAAGTACCCAAAACAATTGTGGTACTTGTTTTTGGTTGAAATGTGGGAGCGTTTTTGTTTCTACGGAATGAGAGGAGTTTTAGCTTTTTTTATGGTAGACCAATTAGGTTTATTAGAAGGAAAAGCAAATTTGCAATATGGAGCGATTCAAGCTTTTGTATATGCGTTTACCTTTATTGGTGGAATCTTTGCCGACAAAATTTTAGGTTTCAAGAAATCGCTTCTTTTTGGGGGAATTGTAATGATTCTGGGGAATTTGCTTATTGCAGCTTCACCGCATGATTTCTTTTACTACGGAATAACACTTTCAATCATCGGAACAGGTTTCTTTAAACCAAACGTGTCTTCAATGGTAGGAGAGTTGTATCACGAAAGCGACGGCCGTCGTGATGCTGGTTACGGATTGTTTTATGCAGGGATTAATATTGGAGGTATGCTTGGTGGTGCAATTCCTATTTATTTAGGAAAGAACTATTCTTGGAGTCTTTGTTTTCTTTCTGCGGCAATTGTTATGATAATTGGAGTTATAACTTTTGTTTTAACTAAAAAACATTTAGCGCCAATTGGAAATTCTCCTTTAGAAAACCATGAGCCTAAAAAACGTAATCTTTACGAAATACTTGTTTACGTAGGTTCTTTTGTGGTTATTCCATTAGTTTATATAATGGTTATCGATTCTGATTTTACAGAGTACTTCATGTATACTATGGCAATAGTAGCGTTAGGGTATTTTGCGTACGAACTGATAATGTTAAAGGATGGAAAACAACAGCGAAAACTTTTAGCGGCATTTGTATTCATTTTTGGATATTTCATGTTTATGGCAATTTCTGAGCAATCAGGAGGTTCATTGTCTTTGTTTGCAAAAGACAATTTATCTAACAAGATGTTGTTTTTTCATATTGATCCGAATGTGGTAAATAATAGTATCAACTCATTATATGTTGTTATTTTTAGCCCATTGGTAGGATTGTTATGGATATTTATGGCTAAGCGAAAAATTGAACCTAATACTGTTATTAAGTTTGGTTTATCATTTATTTTGCTTGCTGCAGGTTTCTTCATTTTTTACACTGCCAGATTTTTTGTAAATGCAGATGGATTAAGTTCTCTTGATGTTTTTGCTTTAGGATATCTTGTGTATACGCTTGGTGAATTGTGTATCGGTCCGATCGGAATGTCGGTAATCACAAAATTATCTCCGAAAAGATTGTTTGGAATGATGATGGGATTGTGGTTCTTATCAAGTGCATTTGGTCAGTTTGCCGCTGGAAAATTGGGAGCAGAAATATCTGATGCTAATACAGGAACTACATTAATGTCTAAGCTAATTGCTTACACAGATGGATATTATCAATTAGCGTTGTATTCTTTAATTGCTGGAGTTGTTTTAATTGTTGCAACCCCATTAATCAGAAGGTTAATGCAAGAAGTTAAATAATTATATTGTAAATACTTTTTGCATAAATTTGTATAAAATTCCTCATTATGAAAAAAATACTACTCATCGCTTTGTTTTTAATTGGTGCCATAAATCTTCAAGCACAAGAATTAAAATGGTATACAGATGTTAGAGAAGCAATTACTGTAAGTAATAAAGAACAAAAGCCGATGCTAATGTTTTTTACAGGCAGTGATTGGTGTGGTTGGTGTATTCGTTTGCAAAATGAAGTTTTAAAGACTACTGAGTTTAAAAAATGGGCATCAGATAATGTGGTTTTAGTAGAATTGGATTATCCTAGAGCTGTTGCGCAAACTCCAGAGCTTAAAAGTCAAAACAATGAATTACAGCAAGCTTTCGGTATTCAAGGGTTTCCGACTGTTTTTTTTACAAGCGCAGAAACAAAAGACGGAAGAGTTAATTTTAAAGGTCTTGGTAAAACAGGATATGTTGCCGGCGGACCATCTGCTTGGTTAACTGTTGCAGAAGGAATAGTACATCCGAAGAAATTGTAAATTTCCATATATAAATAATTAAAAGGCCTCTTACACTGTAAGAGGCTTTTTTTGTTTAGTAGGAAAAATTCTTCACAAATTTTAACTGAATTGAGTATTTGGTATTTTATGTTTAGTAAAAAAACACATAATGTATTTTTTGTGCCAATAAAAATTGGATAATTAAAATATAATGTTAATTTCGTCTTGCTAATCTAACCAAAACCAATTTATATGACTAAAAAATTACTTATCCTACTATTTTTTTTAGGTTCATTTATGGCGCACGCACAACTGGCATGGAGAACAAACATGACAGATGCTATTGCTATAAGTAATGACCAGAAGAAACCAATGCTGATTTTATTCACTGCCTCAGGTGTACCAGAAAATCTTCAAAACGAAATCTTTAAAACACCCGATTTTGCTGTTTGGTCACGTGATAACGTGGTCTTGGTAAAATTAGACTTGTCTGATATGAATGCTTCAGATAGTGATCGTGAACAAAATGTAAAATTAAAAAACGCATTTGGAGTTCAAGATCTTCCAGAAGTATGTTATGCTATGGCATCGGTGAGAAAAAACAAAACGACATTTAGTGCTTTAGGAAAAATAGCCTACAAACCTGGTGGAGCAAAAGCTTGGATTGCAGAATCAAATGCAATTTTGCATCCATCAGAATAGACGATTTCATTCGACTTTTATTTTAATTTTTTTTTAGTCCCCTTTCTGTTTTGCAGAAGGGGGATTTTTTTGTTATCAAAACATAAAAGAATTAACGGTTTTTATTAGTGTTTATTTCACATTTATTAAAAAACGCGCTATTTATTGTTAATTTGATTTTAATGCTTAGAAGTTGGTTTTTAATCTCTTAAAATCTTTATTGGATTCATTTTTTTGTATTATTTTAGTTTTATTAACATAACCATAACCCAAATTATATGCCTAAAAAATTACTTATCCTACTATTTCTTTTAAGTCCATTTTATATGAATTCTCAAAATATAATATGGAAAACCGACATTAATGACGCTGTAGCCGCAAGTGTCGAACAAAGAAGACCATTACTTATTTTATTTACCAGCCAAGGGATAAATTCTCAATTGCAAAATGAAATTTTTTCTACTCGTGATTTTGAAGATTGGTCTCGTAAAAATGTCATTTTAGTCAAACTTGATATTTCAGATCCTTCTGTTCCTGACGCAGCTAAAGAGCAAAATTTAAGATTAAAAAATGCTTTTGGCATTGACGAACTTCCCCAAGTATGTTTTTCTCAGGTTACTCAAAGAAAGGACAAAACAAATTTTAACAAACTTGGTCTTATTGGCTACAACTCTTCTGGTGTAAAATCATGGATTTCTGAATCGAATTCAATTTTAAATCCAGAATAAAAACTATAATCTATAATATCCCTTTTCTTTTGTTGAATGAAAAGGGATATTTTTTTTCAGACAACTATTTTTCCAACATTTCTGAATTGAGTTCGAATTTGACCCATCTGCAATAACAATTTTCGGCTGTATATTTTGCAGTAATCGATCCAGATTTATTTTTGAAGTTTGAGTAAGAACTAAAATATCAGGTTTAATTTTTTCTGAAAAAGTTTTAGAGCTGTCAATAATTAGAATTTTGGTGTTTTTAAAATAAAGCACATTTTTAATTGCTTTTATTTTAGACAGCTTAATAGAATTTCCTACTAGATAGGAATTTATATTTCTGTTATTATCAATGGCAGTATCCCTAGTAAAAAGCATAATATTTCTTCCTAATCGTTCAGAAATAAGTGTATTGTTTCTTTCGTTATAGACAATCAATTCTTCTTCCTTTTCAGTTTTTATTTTGGTTATAATAAAGGAAAACTGAATCATAATAATCGAAGCGAATACCAATATAAGTTTGCTAAAGCTTGGTTTTTTTATCCAGATGATTGTGCCAATTATCATGAATGTAAATGCCCATAAATGATAGGAATTAAAGCTAATATCTCGAATAACAAATGAGTCTACAGAAGCTACAGAATGAATCATGAGATTTAGCAAATAAATACTTTTCTCAAAAATTAGTATCATGAATAATGGCAGACTCGAAAATATGGCAATAATCATAACTACAATTCCAGCAATCATAATGAAAGATAAAATGGGAAGTATAATGATATTGGTGACAAAAAATAATCCTGGAAATTGATGAAAATAATAAAGGCATAAAGGTAATGTGCCAATTTGAGCAGCAAAAGAAACTGTCAAAGCTTCCCAAACGTAAATCGTCAATTTGTTTTTTGGTTTGTAAATATTTTTTAAAATAGGCTGTAGCCAAAGAATGAAAAACAATGCGATGTAACTTAATTGAAAGCCAACATCAAATAAGAAATATGGTTCAAAAAGCAATATCAGTAAAATGGAAACTAATAAAGTGTGATAGATATTTCCATTTCGACGTAAATGATTTCCAATTGCTAGGAATGAAAACATGACTACAGATCTTAAAACAGAAGGCGATAAACCTGAAATAATAGCAAAACCAGCCAATGAAATTAGAATACAAGCTAGTTTAAAAAAGGAACCTTTTTTTGTGTTTGGAATTGGTTTGAGTATGAAAGTTATAAAAAGCATTATAAAGCCCACATGAAGCCCAGAAACAGATAAAATATGGGTAGCTCCAGAATATTGATAATCCTGAATAATATCTTGTGAAATCTCTTGCTGTTGTCCTAAAATTAGTGCTAAAGCAACATTCATTTCCTCTTGATTGAATTTTGATTTTTCAAGATTGGAAATTATCCTAGAATGTAGTTTGGCACAGAAATACCAAATGTCTTTTTGAATTGTTTTGCTAACTAAAACCTCTTTTTTCTGGCAATAAATCTGCGCATAGATTTGTTTGTTGGCCAAATATCTGCTGTAGTCAAACTGGTTTGGGTTTTTACTTGGTTTGTTTTGCTGTAAAACCGTTTGAAGTTTGATGCTGTTTCCTACAATCAGATCATTGTTGCTGCTGTCTTTTTGAACATTTACAATTACTTTTCCAGTATAGTTTTTTCCTGAAATCGTTTTTATAAGACCAATGTAGCGATTGCTGTAATCGTTGCTTTTTAATTTTTCTCTAAGAATTAAAGTGATAGATTGTTGCTTATCAAATGCAGATTTACAATGTGTGTAATTGTCTTTTTGAAGGCTTTCAGTGTGGCTTATAATTGTAAAAGCTCCAATGCTAAAGGCTAAAACACAACTCAAAACTCCGAATAGGATGGATTTTTTACTGCGTTGTAAACTCCAAAAGAAAGCGCCACAAAATGCGATAAGGCTTTGCGAAAGCGAAAAAATAATTATCGGAATTGAAAAATCGAGATAATAAGAGGCTATTATGCCAAGGATAAAGGCAATTGTAATTTTTACTAACGGAAAATCTAATACTTTCATGGTTTAAAAGTATCAAATATTTGTAAGAAAAATAATAAAAAAATATATTTTTATGGAAGAACTCTATTTACCTGCTCAAAAGAGTTTTTATAATAAGGTTCTTTAGTAGAGGAAATAATTACACCTTTTGAAGTAGAAGAATGAACAAATTTTATTTCGTCAGAATTGACTTCTGTGATTAGTCCAACGTGATTGATTTGTCTACTTTTGTTAGTTTTAAAGAAAATTAGATCGCCTTTTTTAGCATCATTTAAAGGAATAACTTTTCCAATTTTTGCCTGATCGTAAGAGCTTCTCGGAAGTTGGATGCTCTCACTTTGAAAAGTGGTATAAACAAGTCCAGAACAATCAAAACCGCTTTTTGTAGTTCCTCCTGCTTTATAACGAACGCCAATATTATCAGTCGCTTTTTCGATTAAAGTGTTAACCAAAGCTCTGTTTTCTTTTTTCGATTCGGTTTTTGTGCCACTTTTAGACACTGCTGTCGAAGTCGATTTACAAGAAGTAAAAGCAATTGCTAAAAGCAGGAAAATTACAATTCTTTTCAAATCAGTTAGTTATTTTGTTTTAAATCGGCAACAATGAGTTTTGCTGTGTTTTTACTAGCTCCAACTCCGCCAAGTTTTTGTTCTAATATATCGTAATTATGTAGCACTTTATTGCGATAGTCTGGCTCTAATAATTTTTGAAGCTCTTCTTTAATTCTTTTTTTATTACAATCAGCCTGGATTAATTCGGTCACAACTTCTTGATCCATAATTAAATTGACAAGAGAAATGTATTTTAAAGTAATAATGCGTTTTGCAATCTGATAAGAAACTTCGCTTCCTTTATAGCAAACCACTTCGGGAACTTTAAAAAGAGCTGTTTCTAGAGTTGCCGTTCCAGAAGTAACTAGCGCAGCTGTTGCAGAACGTAATAAGTTGTATGTTTTGTTCGAAACAAACGCAATGTTTTTGTTTTTTAGAAACTGCTGATAAAACTCATATTCCTGACTTGGAGCGCCTGCGATCACAAATTCATAATCTTGAAAATCATCAACAACGCTCAACATTACGCTCAGCATTTTTGTAATTTCCTGTTTACGGCTTCCTGGCAGAACGGCAATAATTGGTTTTTCGCCTAAATTATTTTCTTTTCTAAATAAAGCTTCATCAAAAGCAGGCTGATTCTGAATAGCATCAATAAGCGGATGTCCAACAAAATCTACTGGAAAATGATGCTTGTCTTCATAAAAGCTTTTCTCAAAAGGCAAAATAACATACATCTTATCAACGTCTTGTTTGATTGCTTTAATTCGATTTTCTTTCCAAGCCCAAATTTGTGGAGAAATATAATAATGCGTTTTATAGTTTAATGCTTTTGCCCATTTTGCAATTCGCATATTAAAACCAGGATAATCAATAAAAATAATTACATCTGGCTGAAACTCTAAGATGTCTTTTTTACAGATTTTAATATTGTTTAAAATGGTTTTTAAATTGAAAACCACTTCAATAAAGCCCATAAAAGCTAGATCGCGATAGTGTTTTACTAGAGTTCCACCTGCTTTTTGCATTAAATCTCCGCCCCAAAATCTAATTTCTGCTTCTGGATCTTCGACATACAATGCCTTCATTAAATTTGAACCATGTAAATCTCCAGAGGCTTCACCTGCAATTATGTAATACTTCATGTTGGTTTTTTTGTATAAGTGCTAAAGTTGTAAATTCGCGAAAGCGGTAACTTAGCAAAGATAAGATTTAAATAACTAATGTTGAAATTGCCAATACAATCACGGCTAAAATTACACCTCGAGCCATAAACTCTTTGTTTCTTTTTAAGAGAATGGTAAATACACCAAGATCTAAAAGCGTTCCAAGAGTGATTATTTTTCCCATATATCCATGTTCTCTAATCATTTGAATTCCAGATGAAATATCAAAAGTGGTAAAAAAAGTAATGAACAAATAGCTTCCTAAAAGAGCAGTAAAAATTCCGATTAAAAAACCGATTAGTATTTCTTTAGTCATTTAATTTCCAAGTGTTAAGTTGCTGAATAGAGTGGTGTGCAGTCAAGTCAAATTGTACCGGAACTACAGAAATGTATCCGTTTGCCAAAGCCCATTCATCGGTGTCTTCGCCTTTGTCTTCGTTTACAAATTTTCCTGCTAGCCAGTAATAATCTTTCCCAAAAGGGGTTTGTCTCTTGTCGAATTTCTGCGCATAGTAGGCTTTCGCTTGACGACAAACTTTAATTCCTTTAATTTCGGACTCTTTTAATTTTGGGAAATTCACATTTAAAACCACTCCAAGAGGCAGTTTATTAGCTAAGGTTTCTAAAGTGATTTTTTTTACGAAAGATTTTATTGGTTCAAAATCAGCATTCCAATCAAAATCCAAAAGAGAAAATCCGATTGCCGGAATGCCTTCAATTCCAGCTTCTACGGCCGCACTCATGGTTCCAGAATAAATAACATTGATAGAAGAATTCGATCCGTGGTTTATTCCTGAAACGCATAAATCGGGTTTGCGCTTCAAAATCTCGTTTACTGCCAATTTTACACAATCAACGGGAGTGCCAGAACAGCTGTATTCTGCAATTGCGTCATTTTCTTTAGAAATTTTATCTAGAAATAAGGTATTATTAATAGTAATAGCATGCCCCATTGCGCTTTGTGGCTTGTCTGGCGCAACAACGACTACATCTCCGATTGTTTCCATAACGCTTATAAGTGCGCGTATTCCTGGAGCTAAGATTCCGTCATCGTTTGTGACTAATATTAAAGGTTTGTCAGTTTTCATTTTAAGGAAATTATGTGTAATTTTAACAATTGTAAGATTTTAAAAACAAATAAAGTGACTAATTACGGGGGATAAGTCACAAATAATGTAAAATTTGTCAACTAAGGTAAAGAACTTTTTTGCGAATTAAACATTTTTATATCTTTAACAAAAAATTATCGTGACGTTAGCTCTCGTGGCATAGTTTTTAACGTAACTTAGATAAAAAAATTGATGAATGCTATTATAAAGTTTATGAAAAGAAATTATAAGATACTCATAGCCGTATTGTGCTTATCGCTTACATTGTTTGCATTTAAGATGAATGCTGATAGGACAATCGACCCAGATCCGAACAGAGACAAGACACTTTTAGAATTACTAGCATTTGTTATTGAAAAAGGACATTATAGCCCATCAGAAATAAATGATGAATTTTCTAAAGGTATTTTTAAAGATTATATTGATGCTCTAGACCCTTCAAAAAGATTTTTTCTTCAGTCTGATATTGACGAATTCAAGCAGTATGAATTAATGCTTGACAATCAGTTTTTGGATAAAGATATCACGTTTTTTAATCTTACTTATACAAGATTGATGAAACGTATGGAAGAAAGCAAAAAACGTTACAAAACGATTTTAGCTCAGCCATTTAACTACAATGTTGATGAGACTTTTGATGCTGATTACGAGAAAATTCCGTATGCAAAAAACTTAGCAGAGATTAATGAAAGATGGAGAAAACAAATCAAATTATCTACTCTTTCTTCTTTAGTTACAAAACAAAAAATTGAAGAAGAAAAGAAGAAAAAAGATCCAGCTTACAAAGAGAAATCTTTTGAAACTTTAGAAAAAGAAACTCGCGAAAGTTCTTTAAAATCTCTTGATGATAATTTTAGCGTAATTAAAGATTTGAATAGAGATTATTGGTTTTCAGTGTATTTGAATTCTATTATGGCTCGTTTTGATCCGCACACAAGCTATTTTGCACCTGAAGAAAAAGATCGTTTTGATGTAAATATCAGTGGTAAATTAGAAGGTATTGGAGCTCGTTTGACTAAGAAAAATGATTTCACTCAAATTGATGAATTAATTTCTGGAGGTCCAGCTTGGAAAGGAAAACAACTAGAAGCAGGAGATTTAATCTTGAAAGTTGCTCAAGGGAACGAGGAACCTGTTGATGTTGTTGGAATGCGTTTGGACGATGTTGTGAAGAAAATTAAAGGTCACAAAGGAACTGAAGTAAAACTTACAGTTAAAAAAGTTGACGGTTCTATCAAAGTGATTTCGATCATTCGTGATGTTGTCGAAATCGAAGAAACTTATGCTAAATCTAGTGTTGTTGAGAAAAATGGTTTAAAATATGGAGTAATTTATCTTCCTAAATTTTATATCGATTTTGAAAATAAAGACGGACGTGATGCAGGAAAAGATATTGCTCGTGAAGTGGAAAGATTGAAACAAGAAAACGTTAACGGTATTGTTTTAGACGTTCGTGATGACGGTGGAGGATCTCTTTCTACAGTAGTTGATATTGCAGGTTTATTTATTGAAGAAGGACCAATTGTTCAGGTAAAATCTGCGGGTAAAAAGAAAGAAGTTTTATACGATAAAGACAAAAAAATCGAGTGGGATGGCCCATTGGTTATCATGGTGAACAGTTTTTCTGCATCGGCATCTGAGATTTTAGCGGCTGCAATTCAGGATTACAAACGTGGTGTAATTATCGGAAGTAAACAAACTTACGGTAAAGGAACAGTACAAAACGTATTAGATTTAAATCAGTTTGTACGTAATGCAAACTATGGAGATCTTGGAGCTTTAAAAATTACAGGACAGAAGTTTTATAGAATTAACGGAGGTTCTACTCAATTAGAAGGGGTTCATAGCGATGTTGTAATGCCAGATCGTTATGCTTACTTAAAAATGGGAGAAAGAGATATTGACAATGCAATGCCTTGGGATAAAATTGATCCAGCAGATTACAGCACTTGGACTTCTAATGAGAATTTTGCTAAAGCAATTAATAACAGTAAAAATAGAATCGCCCAAAACCCTCAATTTAAATTAATTGATGATAATGCGAAATGGATTGATGTTAAAAATAAAGAAAACGTATACAGCTTGAATATTAAGAGTTTTAAAGAAACTCAGGAACAAGTTGAAAACGAAGGAAAAAAATACAAACCAATTTCTGATTACAAAAACGATTTGATCTTTAAATCGCTTCCTTATGAAGATGAAGAAATGAAAGCAGACGCATCTTTAAAAGAAAAAAGAGATGCATGGCATCAGGCTTTATCTAAAGATGTTTATGTAGAAGAAGCTTTAAATGTATTAGACGATTTGCAAACTAAAAGTTTGGTAAAAAATACAGTGAATCCTAAAATGAAAAAGGATAAACTAGTGAAGTCTTAAATTCGAAGAGAATTTAATTTGTTAAAAACGCTCTATAAATTTTGAATTTATGGAGCGTTTTTTTGTAAGTTTAACTTATAAAAATAGAATTATGAAAGTTTGTCTAAGTTTGATTTTAACGTGTTTTGCATTGTTTTCTTGTAAAAAAGAGAATGCAGAAATCAATGAAAAAGTAAGTAGCGCTGAAGCGGTTTCTTTTAAAGGAAATTCTTCTAGTACAGATTCAGATTCTGTATATACGGTTGCTTATTTGCCAACTTCGACAACAAAACAAATTGTAAAACATCAATATTATACTTTATCGTATAATGAGAAGTTTGAACAGGCAGAATGGGTGGCGTACGAGTTGAAAAAGGAATATTTAAAAAATAATGATTTTAAAAGACCTTATTTTATTGAAGATCCAAGTGTAACTACAGGTTCTGCAGATTGGAGAAATTATAAAAATTCAGGTTATGATAAAGGGCATCTTTGTCCAGCTGGAGACATGGAGTTTAGCAAAGACGCTTACAACGATACTTTTTATACTTCGAATATTTCTCCACAGAAAAAAGAATTTAATTCTGGAATTTGGAATAGAATAGAGCAGAAGACGCGGTATTGGGCTGGAAAATACAATGATATTTATGTTGTGACTGGCGGAATTGCGAAAGATTCAGATAAAAAGATAGGAACAGAAAAAGTCGCTGTTCCTAAGTATTTTTATAAAATTATTTTGGCTAAAAACGGTAAAGAGCACAAAGCAATTGCTTTCTTGGTTCCAAACGAAAAAAGTGATAAATCGATCTATGATTTTGTTGTTCCGATTGAGACTTTAGAAAAAATGACAGGAATTGATTTCTTTCCGAATCTGAAAAATTTGAAAAGCGATAAAAATTTTTAATTTAAATATTACATTGATTATCTGTTTTATAAGTGGCATTTAAAGGAATGTGTTTACATGAAAAATAAAAGGTAATTTTTATTTGCCTGTTTAAAAGACTAATTTTAAACCAAAAATATCATGTATTACATTTTTCTTAGAATAAAGCAACAAATGATTTTTGTTGTTCTGATGATCGCTTTCATCATAAATCAGGGTTACTCTCAAACAACATTAGCAAAGCAAAATATAGAAAGTGTTCTTAATAACGCCTTTAATAAATTTAAAGATTTACAAGGAGGAAAAAACGCTGACTATATTAAAGAACTAGCCAATGTTGATCCTAATATTTTTGGAATCGCACTCATTACTACAGACGGAAAGGTGTATACTAAAGGTGACATAACTTCGATGGTTTCTATACAAAGTATATCGAAAGTGTTTACAATGGCCAAAGTAATTGAAGAACAAGGTCCTTTAGTTTTACAAGATAAAATAGGTGTAGATGCGACAGGATTACCTTTTAATTCTATTGTTGCAATAGAAATGCATAAAGGCGATAAAATTAACCCTCTTGTGAATCCAGGTGCGATCGCAGCAACGAGTCTTGTGCAAGGTAATGACTCTATAGCAAAATGGAAAGAAATTATGAAAATCCAAAGCGATTTTGCAGGAAGACAACTTTCTATAAATCGTCCTGTTTATATTAGTGAGGCAGGAGATAATTTGCGTAATCAGGCTATTGCGCATTTATTATTAGCTTATGGAAGAATGTACTTTGATCCTGTTCAAGCTACGGATATTTATACAAAACAATGTGCATTGAATGTTAATGCAAAAGATTTAGCAACAATGGCTGCCACACTTGCAAATGGTGGAGTTAATCCGGTTACTAAGAAAAAGGTTGTAAGCCAATCTACAGTTATGTACACATTGCCAGTAATGGCAACTGCAGGTCTCTATGATAATTCAGGTATTTGGTTGTTTAATTCAGGTCTTCCTGCAAAGAGCGGTGTTGGCGGAGGAATGTTGGCAGTATGTCCAGGTAAATTTGGAATCGCTGTTATTTCGCCTCCCTTAGATAAATTTGGGAACAGTTTAAAGGCGCAGAAAGTTATTCAATATATTGTTGAAGAACTTAAGGCAAATCCATATTGGATTGAGCCTAAATAAAGATTGATATAGTATGATAAATCAAAAAGTCCTAAAATTATTTTTAGGACTTTTTGATTTTATGTGTTTAGATAAAAAATTAAAAACTAGTAAGAGTTTTTAACTCGGCAATGGTTTGCGTTGGGTTCTCGGCTTTAAAAACAAAGCTTCCCGCAACCAAAACATCTGCTCCAGCTTCTATTAATTGTTTTGCATTTTTGCTTGTTACACCACCGTCAATTTCGATTAGTGTTGAAGCGTTTTTGCGCGTAATTAAAGCTTTTAGTTTCTTTACTTTATCGTAAGTGTTTTCAATGAATGATTGTCCTCCAAATCCAGGATTTACACTCATAATGCAAACTATGTCAATATCATTAATAACGTCTTCTAGCAAGTCAACATTGGTATGCGGATTCATGGCAACACCAGCTTTCATTCCTTCTGCTTTTATTGCTTGAAGTGTTCTGTGTAAATGTGTGCAAGCTTCGTAATGTACAGTAAGTCCATTTGCTCCTAAATCGGCGAAAGTTTTAATGTAACGATCAGGGTCGATAATCATTAAATGCACATCGATGTATTTTTTTGCATGTTTTGAAATGGCTTCTAAAACGGGCATTCCAAAAGAAATATTCGGAACAAAAACTCCATCCATAATATCGATATGAAACCAATCAGCTTGACTGTTATTAATCATTTCGACATCACGCTGTAAATTACCAAAATCTGCTGCAAGAACTGAAGGAGCAATAAATGTGTTTTTCATTTTGTAGTGTGTTGTTTTTCTTTACAAAGATAATTTTTTTATGATTTGGATTGAAATTTAACCGCAAAGCAAGCAAAGAATTACGCAAAGTTCGCGAAGTTTTTTTTAGAATCTCGCAAAGTCGCAAAGTCGCAGAGTCGCAAAGTTTATTGCTCTTTGCGACTCTGCGACTTTGCGAGTGTATTTTTTAAATGGCACCTTTGTGTAATTCTTTGCGTGCTTTGCGGTAAAAATATCTTTTGGGATAAAAATAAAAAACTCCGGTAATCAGCCGGAGTTTCAATCATCAATCAAAAAACGAACAGTCAATCAAACTGTTGTTTGCGTTACAAAGGTTTCATGTTTCATGTTCCAAGTTACAACAGCAACCTGAAACTTTAAACCTGAAACAAATATTGTTTTATCCTAAGTATGTTTTAAGGATTTTACTTCTAGAAGTGTGTTTCAATCGACGGATTGCTTTTTCTTTAATCTGACGAACACGCTCACGAGTTAGGTCGAAAGTTTCACCAATTTCTTCAAGAGTCATTGGGTGTTGGTCGCCAAGTCCAAAATACAAACGAACAACATCAGCCTCTCTTGGAGTTAGTGTTTCTAAAGAACGTTCAATTTCAGTACGAAGAGATTCGTGAATTAATTCTCTATCTGGATTTGGAGATTCACCAGAACGTAATACGTCATAAAGGTTAGAATCTTCTCCTTCAACAAGAGGAGCATCCATAGATAGGTGACGTCCAGAGTTTTTCATAGACTCTTTTACGTCGTTAACAGTCATGTCAAGTTCTTTTGCAATTTCCTCAGCAGAAGGCGGACGCTCATTAGATTGCTCTAATAACGCATACATTTTGTTGATTTTATTGATAGAACCAATTTTATTTAATGGTAAACGTACAATACGAGATTGTTCAGCTAAAGCTTGAAGAATCGATTGACGAATCCACCATACAGCGTAAGAAATGAATTTAAAACCACGAGTCTCATCAAAACGTTGAGCCGCTTTAATTAAACCTAAGTTTCCTTCATTAATTAAATCCGGAAGAGTTAATCCTTGATTTTGATATTGTTTAGCCACAGATACTACGAAACGTAGGTTGGCTTTTGTTAGTTTTTCTAAAGCTCTTTGATCACCAGCCTTTATTCTTTGTGCTAATTCTACCTCTTCATCAGCGGTAATTAGGTCAACTTTTCCAATTTCTTGTAGATATTTATCTAACGATGCAGTTTCACGATTAGTTACCTGCTTGGTGATTTTAAGTTGTCTCATGTTGTTGTCTCCCTATTTTTAAAGTGTACAAATGATTATACGTAAGGAATGTCGAAAAAGTTACAATTTACTAAAAATATTTTTTAAATAATTGAAAAAAAACAAAAACCTGCCTTTAGAGGGCAGGTTTTGTGTGTGTTATGGTTTTTATGAAAACTACATTTTAATTTATATTAGTGTTTTGCACTTCAATATTTTCTGTAATTGACACCGGAATTCCGTTTTTGGTGAAACCTTCCAGTCTAATTTCAAAAGTTCCAGATAAATCTGAAGTGTAAAAAGAAGTTTCAGCATCATTGTTTAACTGAACATCAGGATTCCAAAGCAATTGGTTTCTAAAATCTGGAATTCTGTCATTGTCAGAACCGCTTTCGTATTTCACTTTATTGTAAATCTTTTTAGGTTGCGGTCTTAAAACAGTTGGTTTTGCGATAAAACTTCCAGTTTGAGTGCTTTTAAAGTCTTTATTAAAAGTTGTAAAACTAATTAACCCGTTAAAAGATCTTGGCCCTACAAAATATCTTCCTATTATAAGTTCGATTTTGTAGACATTTTTCATGCTGTATAATGCCAAATCATTTGCATTTTCTACATATTCTCCATCTACAAGAACAAGTGCAGATTCTGGAAGTTGTGGGAAAACACTAGGATCGGTTACATGCAAATAAAGATTATTGTCTTTTTGTTTAGAATAAATTTCTACTACAACCTCAGTAATTGTTTCTTTTAATGTTTTGAAACGGGTAAAGTCATCTAAAATATACTCTTTTGGCAACGGATAGTAGAATGCATCTGTAGAAGGAGTTTTTTCGATATTGTCTACTTTTTTGTAAAAATATGCGTTTTCAACTTGGCTAGAAACAGATCTTTCCAACAAACTCTCTTTAAATGCATAAGATAGACTTGTGTTTTTTTCGAAAGATAATTTAGAATAATCTATTTCAGGACTGTTATTTACAACAAGGTTATAACCGCTTGCTTTTTCATCTATAATCTGTAAAATGATATTTGGGGTGTAAAATGTTTTTCCAATATTGAAGATGAAATTTCCATACATATCGGTTTTGGTAACTTGGAAAGAAAAAGATTTTCCTGGAATTGATAATCCAACAGAAACATTTGCAATTTTTTCGGTGCTATTTTTTGCTGAAATTGTTCCAGAAATAATTTCACCTCGAAGTTCTGGCAACACTATTTTCTGATCTTGTTTTTGCGTATCTAATGCCATTGGATAAGATGGATTTGAAGCAAATCTAACAGCAGAGATTTTATCTGAAGCCGGAATGTTATCTAGTTTTCTAACAGAAAGAGAGTAATTTCCGTTTTTAAAATCGGCATTAGAAGATTGAAATTTTAAATCAACCAATTCTCTATTTGTAAACGTCTTTTTATTCAGGTTAAGAGCTATATTTTCGTTTTTTAAATTTTCCGAAGCGTTTGCTTTTGAACTGCTGGTTAAAACCTTTTCAGTATTAGTTTTTTCATCCGTTTTATACGGATTAATAATGTTGATATCCAATTGGAACAATTCAGAAATAGGTTTGTTCAGCATCCAATTTGTATATCCAACTAATTTATAACTACCCGTTTTTACCGTTGTCGGAATAAAATAATCACCTTGTCCAACTCCATTTTCGAGTGAAATTTTAGTTTTAAAAACCGATTTATGGTTGTTATCAACAATTTCTACATACGCAATCTTGCTTATGTTACTTGGTGTCTTGTCAGACGATTTTAGGCAGTAAACTTTGTATAATACAGTTTCTCCCGTAACAAATGATGTAGCATTAGAATGAACATATAGCGTTTCATCTAAAGAAATTGTTTGTTGTGCTCTGCTAAATTGTGTATTAATTAATACAAGCAATAAAATGATGTGTTTTAGTCTATCCAAAATGGTGGTTTTATGTTAGATGAAAAAGATGTACAGTCTCCGCAAACAGCATCTACTAAGGTATAAGCAATGCCACTGTTTGATATGTAGGTGTTTAGGTTCTTATTTATATTGTAAATCATTGTTTCTCCGCTACAATCTATTCCGCCAAAACAAAATAAGTACGGAATGTCTTCGCAAGTGTTGAAATAGGGAATAGGTTTATTTGGGAAAAAATCGCTATAATTAAAAAATATTCTTTGCTCAGAATAAGATCCTACGTCAAAGAATCCAATGACTTTTGTTGAGGAATCATTAATGCATCTTATGTTTCCAGAAATCAGACCTGGCTGTTTTGGAGACAAAATGCTTTCTGAACTTGCTATATCTCTCAATGTTTTGTGAAAAGTGTAAGCTTCTAAACCTTCTATATATTGTTTTACTAATATGCTGTAACGGTGGCCAATAATGTAATTTTTTTCTTCAATAAATCGTATAGGTAAGTTTACGCGATCTTCCGTTAGATCGTTAGTGTTTACTAAAATAATATTTGTAGACTTATTAGTAGAATAGCAAGTTCTAGTATTTGGGTCGTTATTAATTAAATCAACAGTTTGTAAACTAGTTGCAATAATTTTTAATGAAGACCATCGTGGCGCAACAATTTTATACGATTCTTCATATTCGTATCTATAATAGTTTGAAGACCTTGTTGGATCGTAACTATTGACATTAATTTGAATACCAGTTTCATTGTCTTTATTTACAGCGAGAGCAGGAACAACACTTTGAATTGGATTCACTGTTGTCAACGTTTGCGGGTTTGATTGATAAATTTTTCCATCTTTAGTAGTAATTTCCAAAGTGTATTTTACATCTGGAAGAGCCTCAAAAGCTACTTGAGATTTATATACTCCTGAACTTTCTGCAAATAGGTATTCATTTCTTTGGTCATCTCTAACAATAACCTTAGCGCCACTTTCAACAGCTACTTCTTCATCTTCAAATTTTGAAGTTTTAGTAATTTTTATTTCTTGGTTTTTGAGTTCATTTGTTAATGTTGCTTCAACGACTATTATTTCTTCATAAGTATTGGTTAAAAGCGGATATGTTTCTGTACAACCACTAAAGAGGATTGTAAGAAGTGTTAGAAGGATTGTATTTTTTATTATATGAAATTTCATGGCTTAAATATATTCGATTTAATCTGGTCTTGATTTTTATAAAAAATCATAATTATTTAATTATCTATCCAAAACGGAGGTTTTATACTTGATGCGATTCTTGTACAGTCTCCACATGGCGCATCAACCCAATAGGTAAAACCGCCACTTCCTGTTCCTGAAAAATAGGTTATTTTCTCAAGAGATAAATCGTCTCCATAATGTCCCCAGTGCGAGCAAGGATCAGGAACTAAAGCCTCATCTGTTGAGTAGCAAAATTCTTTGCATTCTACAATGTATGGAGGTGGAAATTTCCCAGGAAATAAATCCTCATAGTTGAAATAAATTCGTTCTGTCGATACTGAGCATACATCAAAATATCCTGAGATTTTACTATCGCTATTAACAGCTCTTAAATTTCCCAATAAAAAACCTGGCTGAGTAGGAGAAACGATTGTGCCTCCAGAGGCAGCAGTTTTTTTTAAGGTGTTATAATAATTATATGCTGCTTGACTTTCTACATATTGTTTAACCAAAATACTATATCTGTGTGTAATTATGTAATCTTGGTCATTAATAAAACGAATAAGATAATCTATACGGTCTTCTTTTAGGTTGTTAGTGCTTTGCAGCATTAATTCTACATTTTTTTTAGAGCCATAACAGGTTTTTGTGTCTGGTGAATTTGGAACAAAAATTGGAGAATTTGTACTAGAAACCCATTCGATTTTTGTAGGTTTCCACTTTGGCGCAATAACTTTGTAAGTTTCTTCATACTCATATCTATAATAAGTTGATGTGTCGGTAGGATCGAAGCTGTATACACGAATACCAACACCATTTATTCCATCTTTTTCTTCAATTGCGGCTACTACACTTTGTATAGGGGTTACAGTTGTAAGTGTTTCTGGAGATGACTCAAAAGACCTGCCGTCTTTAGTTTTTATGTGTAATTGGTATTTAGTGTTTGGAACTGCCTGAAATTCTATATCCGATAGGTATTTTTCAGAATCTTCACTAAAATTATACTGATTGCCAGTATCATCTGTAATGAAAACTTCGGCCCCGCTTTCTGAAAGGTAGCTTTCGTCTTCAAACTTAGCAGATTTGGTAAGTTTTATTTCCTGTTTTTTAAGCTCATTGGTTAGGTTGGCTTCTACTATAATTACTTCTTCAAATCTGTTTGTAACTAGCGGATATGCTTCTGTACAGCTATTAAAGAAAGCTGTAAGAAACGATAATAGAATTATATTTTTTATTAAACGAAATTTCATTGCTTGATAATTCTTTTTAAGTTGATTTAATCTTTTAAAACTTAGATAATTTTTACTTAATCTACCCAAAAAGTAGGCTTTATGTTAGAAGCGATTTTTGTACAATCACCACAAGGAGCGTCAACCCAATACGTTTCAAGAGATTTGATTCCGTCTCCTGAATAATAAGTTATTATTCCTCGAGGCAAATCTTCTAAGTAATGGCAACAATGTGTACAAGGAACAGGATTATAAGATTCTTTTTCGTAGCAAAATTGTGTACAATCAACAGCATAAGGAGGAGGGAATTTACCTGGGAATAAATCTTCGTAATTAAAATAAATTCGTTCCGTAGATACTGAGCATACATCAAAATATCCTGATATTTTACTGTCTCCATTAGTTGATCTTAAATTGCCTAACAAAAGACCTGGCTGAGTTGGAGAAGTAATAGTTCCTCCAGAAACTGCCGTTTTATTCAGCGTGTTGTAATAGTTGTAAGCAGCAAGACTTTCTACATATTGTCTAACAAAAATGGAGTATCTGGTTGTAATAATATAATCTTGATCATTAATAAATCGAATTAAATAATCTACGCGATCCTCCTTCAGTTTATTAGTATTTACCAGCATTAATCCAATGCTTTTTTTAGAACCATAACAAGTCTTAGTATCTGATGAATTTGGAACCAAGACTGGAGATCCAGTACTTACGTCAAGTTTTATTGGCATCCATTTTGGTGCAATAACCTTATAGGTTTCCTCATATTCATATCTGTAATATGTAGATGTGGCCGTAGGATCAAAGCTGCTTATACGGATACCAACACCATTAATATCATCTTTTTGTTCAATTGCAGCTACTACACTTTGCATAGGTGTAATAGTAGTAAGTGTTTCTGGTGATGATGCAAAAGACCTTCCGTCTTTCGTGTTAATGTGTAATTGATATTTCGTATTAGAAACTGCCTGAAATTCTACGGATGAAACATACTTTCCAGAATCTTCACTAAAACTATACTTATTTCCAGCATCATCAGTAATAAAAACCTCTGCTCCGGTTTCAGGCTGATAATCTTCATCTTCAAACTTTGCAGATTTGGTCAGTTTTACTTCTTGCTTTTTGAGCTCATTAGTTAGATTAGCCTCAACAATTAAAACATCTTCAAATCTGTTAGTTACTAACGGATATGCTTCAGAGCAACTATTAAATACGATAGCAGCTACAAGTATAATAAGAATCTTGTATAAACCGTAATTTTTCATTTTAATACTAAAATTTAAAATTATACGTAATACTTGGGACTGGTATTGAGAAAATAGATGTTTTATAACCTTTTACTTTTCCACTTGGATCTGTTACGAAATAAATAGAATAAGGATTGTTTCTTCCTAGAACATTGTAAATAGAAATATTCCAGAAACTATGCGCTAACTTTTTAATTTTATGATTTCCTTCAATGTTAATTCCGATATCTAAACGAATATAATCTGGAATTCTATAAGCATTTCTGTCGCTATACAAAGTATATTCTGAATTTCCATATTGGAAAGTACCGATAGGGTATGTTATAGGTCTTCCTGTTTGATATAAGAAGTTCGTTGATAAACTGTAACGTTTTGTAAATCTATAGTTTAAGATTGCGCTTAAATCATGAGGCTTATCAAAGTTAGCAGGGAAATATTCTCCGTTATTTACAATTTCTGAACTAAACTGGCTATCAAGTTTGATAAAGGTACGAGAATAAGTATATCCAACCCAACCGTTTAATCTTCCAGTTGATTTTTTTAACAATAACTCAACTCCGTATGCTTTTCCTTCACCTTGTAAAAGTTCAGTTTCAACATTTTGATTCAGCAATAACTGAGCGCCAACTTTATAGTCTAGAATGTTTTTAGATTTTTTGTAATATCCTTCTAAACTTACTTCGTATTCTTCGTCTTTTAAAGTTTTAAATAATCCCAAAGATACCTGTTGAGCAGTTTGCGGTTTTACATTCGAGTCAGACAATTTCCAAGTATCTGTTGGAGATTGTGTAACGTTGCTTGATAATAAATGGATGTACTGACGAGTAACATCGTAACCTGCTTTTACAGAAAGATCTTCTGTAAGGAAATAACGCGCAGCAATACGAGGCTCCAATCCGCCATATGTTTGTATAACTTCATTATTTTTATAAGTCGTTGTTCCTGTTACTGTTTCATCACTTAATGGTAAACCAGGTGCATAACTATTCACATTTCCAGGTCCTAATGCCATATAATAAGAATACCTTAGTCCAAAATCGATAAGTAATTTATCGTTGAATTTAAAGCTGTCCGATAAATAAGCTGCAGACTCTAATGCTTTTTCTTTCTCAATGTCTGTTGAAATTAAAGTAGCTTCTGGTTTTGTAGGATGTTGATAGCCAGGTGAAATATTGTACAATTTACTAGCAATACCATAAGATAAAGTATGTTTCGGGTGAATCTGATAATTGAATTTCGCTTGAAATTGAGATTCGTTCACTTTGTAACCAAAATCAAATGAATTTATGTCATCAGTATCATAGTCGATATTGAATTTATATTCACTATTTGTAAAAATAAAAGCTGCTTTACTTTTTTTGTTAAAAGTATGATCCCATTTAAGAGAAGCTAATCTGTTGCTGTATTTGAAAATAGAGTCAGAACTTAAACTGAAACGGTCATGGCTATAATATGCAGTAGCTTCTAAATTGTTATTTGCATTGATGGCATTGTTGTATTTTAGAATTCCATCATAAAATCCTGCTTGGCTGTTTTTTAAATCTTCATTATCAAGAGCCTTTAAAATCCAATCAGAATATGTTGCACGTCCTCCGACAATAATACTAGATTTATTTTTTTCGATTGGAACACTAAGAGTAAGATTTGAAGTAATAGGGCCAATAGCACCTTCTCCGGAGAATTTTTCTGGGTTACCATTTTTTGTTGTGATATCAAATACAGAAGATAATCTTCCTCCAAAATCAGCAGGAATACTTCCTTTGTAGATGTCAGCTTTTTTTGTTGTATAAGGGTTAATCGCAGAGAAGAATCCTAAAAAGTGTTGCGGATTATACAATACTGCATTGTCCATAAGGATCAAGTTTTGATCATCTTTTCCACCTCGAACGTTAAATCCAGCAGAACCCTCACCGGTAGTTTTAATACCAGGAAAAGTAGTCGCTACTTTAAGAATATCTCTTTCACCAAGAATTAAAGGCACATTTTTAATTCCTTCAATATCAATAGAAACTAGACCAGAAACAGTAGTTTCAGTAGTTTTTTGTCCTTTTTTCTTAATTACAACTTCATCAAGCTGATTTGATTTTTCGTTGATGTTAACATCAAATTGTCCATCATCATAAACCATCAAAGTTCTAACTGCTTCTTTATGGCTTAGAGATTTAATTTCAATAATATTAATACCTCTAGGAAGTTGTAAAGTATAATTTCCGTCAGGATCAGTAGAAGTATTTATGTTTTTATTTCTAACCTTAATATAAATATTTGCTTCTGCTTTACCTGTTTCTTCATTTCTGATAGTTCCAGAAACGGTAAAAGTTCTTCTAGTAGACTCTTTGTTTTCTTTACCAATAAAAACAATTGCAGACTTTTTGTTTACCGTATAGTTGCTTAAGGTATCATATTGCTGGTGGAATACAGGATTCTCACTGTCACTATCCTTTCGATTTGTTTCAACTGGAGCATCAGCAAAATAATTTGCTGGTAAAGTATCGTGAATAGTACTGTTTAGAGTAAAGATTACTTTGTTTTTTAGAATGATATGGTTTAAATCTGTTTTACTTAATACTTTATCAAGTAAATCATCGATTTTTATATCAGTATAAGTCCCTGAGATTAATCCTTTTTCGGCATTAATCCATGTTGGGTCAAAGTAAAATTTATATGAAGATGCTTCTTCAATGCGTTTAAGCGCATTGGCTAATGTTTCGTCTTTAAAAGTGATAGATAATTTCTCATTCGTATTTTGTGCAAAAGACAATTGAAAAGAGAAAACGATAAGTAAGGAGAGTAAAAATTTTTTCATTTGTTTTATTTGCTTGATATTGAAAGAGAGTTAAAAGTATATTTCATCAAATTTTTCATGAATTGGTCCAAGTCGGAATTTCTTAGTTCTCTGTTCAATAAATAAAACCCATTGATTTGCTTTTTTTGTTCTGGAAATAATTTTACAAGGTCGCTTTTGCCTCTTATTGCATAAATTTTACCTTTTAAATCAATAAAATAAGAGTTGTTTTCTTTGAAAGTAAAATAAAGACTGCTTTCGTAAATTGTTTTCTGCATGTCTTTATGATGTTTGATATACAAAACTAATTCTGGAGCAATTTTGCTTTCTTCATAGTAGCCTGTTGTAGCTTCAGGAATATCTTCGGTCTTTCTTTCTCTTTTGATAAAATTTTTATCTTTTATAGAAAATGAACTGACTTTGTTTTGGATTAGATTTATACCAATATTTTCTGAACCTCCATCAGGATTTAAAACCAAGATATCTCTATAAATGTCATATTTAAGTTTGACATCATAATAAGTTTGGTTTTCGTAGGTGACTCTACCCAACTCGTATTTATTTATTAAATACAAATGAATGTCAGTGCTTAGAGTTCTGAATGAATTTGTGTGTGGTACCCCATTGTTAATATCCAGATTGCTTCTGCCTACAGTAGTATCAAACCAATTGTAAGTATTGATATCATTACTAGTTTGACTCTGGATCGGATGAATGTTTAAGAATAATTCAAATAAAATGAGAAAAACGATTTTTTTTTGGTAATTTTTCAAAGGATTTAATGGTTTTATTGGTTGTTTTGGAAGATTTCAAAAGTATAAAAAAAAGGTTACAAATAAAACGCTAATTTGTTAAATTGTGATAAAAAACTTCTAGAGGCCTCTAAAAGGCATTGTAGAAGTATTAAAATTTAGAATATTTGTCAAAATATTAGAAAAATGACTTTGACATGCTAAATTTTTGATTTTACATAGAAAAGATCTCTTTTGTAGGAATAAAAAAAATAATGAAATGTATAGAAATTGAAAAACCCCAATTCAAATAAATGAATTGGGGTTTTCTATGAATAAACCTTTAGTAAACTAAGATCTGATTACTCTTTTTTCTCCTCACGTGGAGGTCTTGGAACTAGTGCTTTTTTAGACACTTTTTCTTTTTTAGTTTTAGGGTCAACTCCTAAGTATTTCACTTGGAAAACATCTCCCATTTTAACTACGTCAGCAACGTTTTCAGTACGTTCCCAAGCTAATTCAGATACGTGAAGCAATACTTCATTTCCTGGTGCAGCAGTATATTCAACTACAGCTCCAAAATCAAGCATTTTAATTACTTTAACTTCATAAGCTTCTCCCATTTGAGGTTTGAAAGTGATAGAAGCAATTTTTGCTAATACCGCTTCAATTCCAGCAGGATCTGTACCTAAAATTTCGATAACACCTTGTTCGTCAACTTCGTTGATTACAATAGTTGTTCCAGTAGCTTTTTGTAATTCTTGAATTACTTTTCCACCAGGTCCAATTAAAGCTCCAATAAAGTTTCCAGGAATAGTTCTTGTAATGATTTTTGGTGCGTGTGCTTTTACGTCAGCTCTAGGTGCAGCAATAGTTTCAGTTAATTTTCCTAAAATATGCAAACGTCCGTCACGAGCTTGAGATAAAGCTTGTTCCATAATGTCATAACGTAAACCATCAATTTTGATGTCCATTTGACAAGCAGTGATACCGTCAGCAGTTCCAGTTACTTTAAAGTCCATATCTCCTAAGTGATCTTCATCTCCTAAGATATCAGACAACACAGCAAATTTTTCGCCATCAGTAATTAATCCCATAGCAATACCAGAAACTGGTTTTACCATTTGAACTCCAGCATCCATAAGAGCCATTGTTCCAGCACAAACTGTTGCCATAGAAGAAGAACCGTTAGATTCTAAAACCTCAGAAACAACACGGATTGTGTAAGGACAATCTGCAGGAATCATATTTTTTAATGCTCTTTGAGCCAGGTTACCGTGACCAACTTCTCTTCTTGAAGTTCCTCTTAATGGTTTTGCTTCACCAGTTGAGAAAGGAGGGAAGTTATAGTGTAAGTAGAATTTCTCTTCACCTTGTTCAGATGGAGAATCGATTTGGTTAGCTTCTCTAGAAGTTCCTAAAGTTACTGTAGCCAAAGCTTGAGTTTCTCCACGTGTAAATAAAGAAGATCCGTGAACTCTTGGTAAATAATCAGTTTCACACCAGATTGGTCTGATGTCTGTAGTTTTTCTACCATCTAAACGAACTCCTAATTCTAAAACTACATTACGAACAGCTTCTTTGTTTGTTTTGTAGAAATATTTAGAAACTAAATCACCATCAGCAGCTAATTCTTCTTCAGTAAATAAAGCTTTAACTTCTTCTTTTACTTCAGCAAATGCAGCACCTCTTTCGTGTTTAGCAGAACCAACTTTAGCAATAGCATAAATTTTATCGTAAGCCGCTTCTTTTACTTTTTTGTAAATTTCTTCGTTTTCTTTCTCACCTTCGTAAGTGCGAATTTCTTTTTTACCAAAAGCTTCTTGTAAACGGTATTGAGCCTGAATTTGAACTTTGATAGCTTCGTGAGCGAATTTAATAGCTTCGATCATTTCAGCTTCTGAAATTTCTTTCATCTCACCTTCAACCATTGCTACAGAATCCATAGAAGCTCCAATCATCATGTCGATGTCTGATTTTTCTAATTCTTCTCTACTTGGGTTGATAACCAATTTTCCGTCGATACGTGCAACACGAACTTCAGAAATTAAGTTGTAAAATGGAATGTCTGAAACTGCTAATGCTGCAGAAGCCGCTAAACCAGCTAAAGCGTCTGGCATAACAGTTTCGTCGTGAGACATTAACTGAATCATAACTTGTGTTTCAGCATGGTAATCGTCTGGGAAAAGCGGACGCAATACACGGTCAACTAATCTCATTGTTAATACTTCGCTGTCGCTTGGACGTGCTTCTCTTTTAAAGAAACCTCCAGGGAAACGACCTGCTGCTGCGAATTTTTCGCGGTAATCTACCGTTAACGGTAAGAAATCAACGCCTGGGTTTGATGTGCGAGCTGAAACTGCTGTTGCAAGAATCATTGTGTCGCCCATTCTAACTACTACAGAACCATCAGCTTGTTTTGCTAAACGTCCTGTCTCGATTGTGATGCTTCTGCCATCACCTAAATCGATCTTTTCTACAAATAATTGTGGAATCATAAATTTTTTCCTTATTGATTATACAATGGGTTTTAGTTGTGTTGTAGTTGTTGTTGTGTGTAGTTGTTGTTATCTAAAACCCAATGAAAAACCAAACTTTTTTTCTTGTAATATGCTTATTATAAACGGCTATAATCTAAAAACAAAAAGAGGCACTTTCGCACCTCTTTTCTATATTGATTATTTTCTGATATTCAATACTTTGATAATCTCACGATATCTGTTGATCTCTTTCTTTTTCAAGTAATCCAACAAAGCTCTTCTTTTACCTACTAATAGTACAAGAGAACGCTCAGTGTTGTAATCGTGACGATTTTTTTTCAAGTGTTCAGTTAAGTGAGAAATTCTATAAGTGAACAATGCAATTTGACCTTCTGCGCTTCCAGTGTTTGTTGCACCACCGTGTTGTGCGAAAATCTCTTCTTTCTTTTCTTTGCTTAAATACATTCCAATATTATTTAATGATTTTTATGTATGTCGTACAACTTTTGTAAGACGGGTGCAAAATTAGATTAAAAAAACAGAAAAATCAAAAAAAAATAAAAGAATCTAAAAATAAGGGGTAAGAAATTTGTTTTTAATGATTTACATGCCTTATTTTTTATCTAATTTCAGTCTTTTTTACTTTAACTTCTGAGCTTTTTTTCCAGATTGCTTTTCACTTAAAGTGGAATAGGAGAATTTAACATTGTTTGCATCAGTGCTTACGCCCGAAATTAAAACTCCATGATCATAATTATCTACAAATGTGGTTTTTCGAACGGCATCGCTTCCTTCCCAAACACCTTGTTTCAATCCGTCTTTTAGAGTTCCTTTTTGTGTTACAAACGGGTCTTTTTCTTCATAATTCCCATTTCCGTCAACTACGGTCTGGCTTTTGTCTTCATCCCAGCAGTTAAGAACCAAAGTTTGTGTTTTCTTGGTTTTTGGATCCCAAAGATTCTGTTTCTCGCACTTTTTGCTTTGGTTTTCGTACCAATTAATCTCTTTTCCGTTTTTGTGATCTTCAGAATAATTGACAACAGTTTCTTTTGCTCCGTTTTTATAATAGTAAATAAACTCGCCGTCTTTTTTTAAAACATCGCGATCTAGGGTAGAACCCGTCATTTTCTTTCTTCCATTTTTATAAAAATCGGTTACAACATAACGCACGCTTTTCTGGGAGTAATTGGTAATTACCCTTGTGTAGGCATGGTTGTCTGGTGTGCATTCACGATTTAAGGAGTCTAAAAAGATTTTCTTAGACACCATATTAATTTGCGCAGACAGATGAACTGAAATTATCAGAAGTAAAAAGAGAAAGATGTTTCTTTTCATTCAATGCTATTTTTTATCTTAAAAATAGTTCTTCTAGAATAATTTAGCAACTTCTTGATTTACAAATTCTAAAAATCTTTCGTCAGCTTCTGTAAAAGGATCAATAACATGGCTGTCAATGTCTATTTGTCCAATGTTTACTCCATTAACAAAAAGAGGCACCACAATTTCTGATTTTACAGTCAAACTGCACGCGATATAGTTGTCTTGAGCTTTAACATCTGGCACAACAAAATTAGCATTGCTTTCTGCTACCTGACCGCAAATTCCTTTTCCAAACGGAATAACCGTATGATCTGTTTCTGCGCCAACGTAAGGTCCTAAATGTAAAGTTTTAGCGTCATGATTAGCAAAATAAAATCCAACCCAGTTGTAATACTCTACGTTTTCATTCAAAAGCTGGCATACTGCCAATAGTTTTTCGTCTCTATTTGATTCATTACCAGCGATAATTTTGCTTATTTTTGGTTGTAATTCTTGAAAAGTCATAATGTGAAAATTTTATACAAAAGTATTTAAAGCTAAATTCAAAAAATACATAAATTTGAAAAAAAAATCTCTTGAAAAAATATTTAGTCCAGTTTAAGCCATTCCTGATTTTTGTAAGCATCTTTTTCTTGACATATATTGTCCTTACATTGATTTACAAATTTTATTTGAACAGTTATCAAGCCGAAGATCTTGATGGTGTGACAATGATGTGCGGAAGAAATTCAGAGCAGTTGCTCAAACTGTTAAATTATGATATTATAATTCAGAAAAGCTCGCAAAATCCGTGGCAAGAGATTATCTTAAATGGCAAATATATAGCGCGTATAACCGAGGGATGTAATGCTGTGAGCGTGATGATACTCTTTGTATCGTTTGTAGCTGCTTTTTCGGCAAGTTTTAAAAAGACATTCTTGTTTATAATCTTAGGACTTCTATCTATTTATGTTTTGAATGTTATTAGAATTTCCCTTCTAATTGTACTTGTCTATAATTTTCCTCAATATACCCAATTTCTGCACGGAACTTTTTTTCCTTTAATGATCTACGGATATGTTTTTATTTTATGGATTTTCTGGATCAATAGATTTTCAAAATATGCTAAATAAATTAAAAGAAAATAAATTTAAAATCTTTACTGCAGTTGTTGTGGTAATAGGTTTAGCTTTGATTAGATTATTTGAAAAGAAACTGTTCTATGATCCTTTTTTGGTATATTTCAGTGCTGATTTTCATTCAAGTCCTTATCCTGAAGTGCAAACTTTAAAGTTTTTCTTTGGGCTTTTTCTACGTTATTTTTTAAACTCAGCACTATCTCTTTGGCTAATCTATGCCTTGTTTCAAGATCGCGATATTTTTAAATTTAGTTTGTTCGTTTACACCTTCTTTTTAGTTGTGCTTTTGGTGGCGTTTTATGTAATACTATATTTCTTTCCAGATGGCGGCTGGCTTCTTTTTTATGTAAGAAGATTTATAATTCAGCCTATTTTGGTGCTATTATTTATTCCTGGATTTTATTATCAGCTTCAAAAATCTAAAAAATAACATTTGTTTTAGTTTTTTATCGGCAGTTTTTGAATAGCTTTGCAGCATGAATTTGAAAAAGTGCACGGGTCTGTTTCTAGCGTTCCTTTTATTGGTTTCCAATATTGGGTTTGCTTTTGATGTGCATTATTGCGGTGGAGAAATTGCTTCAGTTTCTTTAAAAACTACAGCAGAGCCTGTTGTCGAAAAGAAATGTTGTGGTTCTAAAGAGAAAAAAAACTCTTGCTGTAAAGACAAAGTTGTTCATTTCGAAAAGAAATCAGATGATGCAACAATCAAATTCTTCTTTTTTCAATTTGCTTTCCCAGCACCTATACAAGATTATAAGCCTCTTGTCTTTTTAGAAATTCCAAATTTTAAAAAGAAAGAAGTCCTTTCGTATTATGCTGATGCGAATGCGCCCCCCTTATTCAAATTATACCATCAGTATATTTTCTATTCCTGATTTTAATGTTAAGATGCACTGCAAGTCTTGATTAAGACTTTGTATTTACATTTTGTTTGCTTTCGCTTTGCGCGGAAAGCAAGAATGTAACTCTATTTCAACATTAAAATCATTTTTTATGCAAAAAAATATAATGCTTTTTGTAGCGTTTTTGCTTTCTGTATCTGTGTTTTCGCAAGAAGATTTAGAAGAAGTAAAAATCACTAAAAAGCAAAAAGGAATTAAAAAATCCTATACATTAACAGCCAATACTTCATTAATTACCAGTAAAGAACTGCTTAAAGCGGCATGTTGTAATCTAGCTGAAAGTTTCGAAACCAATCCGTCGATCGATGTCAATTTTTCTGATGCCTTAACAGGAACTAAGCAAATCAAAATGCTTGGATTGACTAGTCCGTATTTAATGATTACGGAAGAAAATATTCCTTCTGTTCGTGGCGCTTCTCAAGCTTACGGATTGTCTTTTACGCCTGGAACTTGGATCGAAAGTGTTCAGATTACTAAAGGAGCGGGGAGTGTTATAAATGGTTATGAAAGTATTTCTGGCCAAATTAACACAGAACTTTTAAAGCCTTTAAATGATATTCCGTTTTTCTTGAATGCTTATGGTTCAACCGATTCTCGTTTTGAATTGAATACACATTTCAATAAAAAATTATCAGATAAATGGGCGACAAGTTTATTTGTTCACGGAAATACGCGTGTAGCCAAAAACGATATGAACAATGACGGTTTTCTAGATAATCCGCTAGGAAAACAAATCAATGTTTTGAACCGTTACCAATATTACAATCCAGAAAGTGGTTTGGTTAGTTTTATCAATTTCAGATATATGAATGATAAAAAACAAACTGGAGAAGTTGATTTTGATAAAGATCGCGATCGAGGAACAACCAATTATTGGGGTTCTGAAATTAATACTGAACGTTTTGATGTTTCGACAAAAATCGGATACGTATTTAAAGATATGCCATATCAAAGTATCGGATTTCAAAATGCTTTTAATAGCCACAAACAAGATTCTTATTATGGTTTAAATCAATACGATATCAAGCAAAATAGTTTTTATTCTAATTTGATTTTCAATTCTATTATCAGTAATACTATGAACAAGTTTACAACTGGTTTGAACTTTTCTTACGATCAATATCAAGAGTTTGTTAATCTAACAGATGTGGGTAGAATTGATAATTCAGTTGGTGCTTTTTTTGAATATACTTACGATAATACAGATAATTTCAGTTTAATTTTAGGAGGTAGAGTTGACAATCATAACCGATTGGGAGTTTTTGTTACGCCGAGATTACATGTGAGATATAATCCTTGGAAAAATGGAGTAATTCGTTTTTCTGCAGGAAGAGGAAAGCGTTCGGCTAATATTTTTGCAGAAAATCAGCAGCTTTTTGCTAGTTCTAGAACGTTCTCAATTTTAGATTCTAACGGAAAAGTATACGGTTTAAATCCTGAAATTGCATGGAATTACGGAGTGAGTTTTTCACAGAAATTTAAAATTTTCAATAAAAACGCCGATGCAGGTTTTGACTTTTACCGAACAGATTTTCAAAATCAAGCTGTTGTAGATGTGATGCAAAGTCCGCAGCAAGTTTTGTTTTATGATTTGAAAGGAAGCTCTTTTGCAAACAGCCTTCAAGTTGAATTTAATTATGAATTGCTTCATAATCTAAACTTGAGAACAGCTTACAAATATTATGATATTCAGACTGATTATTTAAGAGGAACATTCCAGCGTCCGCTTCAGGCTAAACATCGTTTCTTAGGAAATTTAGAATACGAAACAGAGCTAAATAATGATAAGCAATGGAGATTTGATTTTACTTATAATTGGTCAGGCAAACAGCAATTGCCTTATACGGCTTCGAACCCTTCAGAAGACCAATTGCCTGATTTTTCACCAGCTTATGCGGTTATGAATGCGCAAGTAACTCGTGTTTTTTCATCTGTTTTTGAAGTATATGTAGGAGGAGAGAATATTGGAAATTACAAGCAGCAAAAAGCAATTTTAGGAGCCAATGATCCTTTTGGACCCAATTTTGATGCATCAATAGCATACGCTCCAATTTTTGGGCAAATGTATTATGCAGGATTAAGATTTAAAATTAAATAAAGAATAAAGAAGAAATTTCATAACAATAAATATTTAGAAAAATGAATAAGATAGTTTTAATTGCAATGATGGTTTTTTTAGGTTTTTCAGCTCAGGCTCAAACTAAGAAAAACAAAAACTTAAAATATGCAACAGAAGTAAATGGAAACTGCGAGCAATGCAAGAAACGAATTGAAAAAGCAGCTTACGGCGTACCTGGTGTAAAAACGGCAACCTGGGATGTAAGTTCTCATCAGCTTTCAGTTATTTTAAACGAAGAAAAATCTTCTCCTTCAGATTTAAATAAAGCAATTGCAAAGGTAGGTCATGATACTAAGGAAGTTAAAGCGACAGATGCAGATTATGACAATTTACACAGCTGTTGTAAGTATGTGAGAGAATAATACTAAGAGAAGCCCAGGCAAATAGTCTGGGCTTTTTTTAATAGTTAATTTATGTTTAAAATACCGTATTTTATTGTGGTTAAGGTAAATTATTGTTACTTTCACAAACTTATATAGATAACCAATTCCCCTTTTATGAATAATTTTGAATGGACCCAGTTATTAAACCCTGAATTTTATATTACATTAAGTGTTGGAGGTTTTCAGATTGGGTTGTTTATTGTTCTGTTTATAGTTTTTGCTGAGACAGGACTTTTTGCAGGTTTTTTTCTGCCTGGAGATAGTTTACTTTTTTTGGCAGGTATTTACAGTCGTGATCTAGTTGAGAATGTTGCCTATATACCGAATGACTTTATAAATGTATTTCTGCTTGCAACAGCAGTTGCTATAATGGGAGTTTTAGGAAATATGACCGGCTATTGGTTTGGTGCAAAAAGTGGTTATTATTTGTTTAAAAAAGAAGATACATTTTGGTTTAAGAAAAAATATCTATTGCAGTCGAAAGATTTCTTTGAAAAATACGGTGGTAAAGCAATTATTTACGCTCGATTCCTGCCAATTTTCAGAACGTTTGCTCCAATTGTTGCTGGAATCGTTTCGATGGACAAAAAGAAGTTTATGTTTTATAATGTTCTAAGTTCTTTCCTTTGGTCGTTTATATTGATTTTCGCAGGACATTATTTGTACGGCATTTTCTTAAAACAAGGAATAGATTTGAAAAAACATATAGAATACATTATCATTATTATCATTGTAATCTCAACGTTCCCAGTTCTATTAAAATTACTTAAAAAGAGACCAAACGAACAGATATAATATTATTTAAAAGACATAAAAAAATCCGAAGTTAGCGCTTCGGATTTTTTTATGTATATATTTTAAGTAGTTTAATTGTTTGCTTAAATTATAATATTTTCAATAAGGCTAAAATTATAGAGCTTCTTTAAATTTAAAACTCATTTAGAAATTTAGTTGTATTTAGAATTTAAATATTAATATTATTTAATAACCTGCTACCATTCATTTACCTTATTTGCGTCCATTTTAAGGAAGATAAACAGCAAAATGGTAAATCCCCAGAGTCCAGAACCTCCATATGAAAAGAAGGGCAGTGGAACCCCAATTGTTGGAAAAATTCCAATTACCATGGCAATGTTTACGAAGAAGTGTATAAAGAGAATTCCCGCAACGCAATATCCGTAAACCCGGCTGAATTTGGTTTTCTGTCTTTCTGCCAAATAAATAACCCTAAGAAGTAAGCTTACGAAAAGTAAAATTACGGTCAAAGAACCAGCAAACCCCCATTCTTCACCAACTGTTGTAAAGATGTAATCGGTATGTTGTTCAGGAACAAATCCTCCTTTGGTTTGCGTTCCTTCAAGAAAGCCTTTTCCAACCCATCCGCCAGATCCAATTGCAATTTCAGACTGATTGGTGTTGTATCCAATACCTTTCATATCTACAGTTTTACCTAGCAAAATATTGAAACGGTCTCTATGGTGCTGTTTAAAAACATTATCAAATACGTAATCAACAGAAAAAACGAATCCAGAGATTAAAACCAATAAAATTCCGCTCAAGATTATATTTCTGTCAACGACTCTACCTTTGAAATGTATAATCGCTAATACGACAAATGCCATTATGATAACAACATATGGTTCTAAAACCAAAGTAAGGACGAAAAGTACAATGGTTATAAATGCTGTCCATACATACCAAGAAGGCAAACCTTCTCTATATAAAACAAGGATAAAAACACTATAAATTAAAGCACTACCAGGGTCTGGCTGTGGTAAAATAAGCATTACAGGTAACAGCATAATGGCTAAAGCCTGAATTTGTCTGTTAGTCTCTTTTAAATTGATTTGTGTATCACTTAAATATTTAGCTAGAGCTAATGATGTAGCGGCTTTTGCAAATTCTGAAGGTTGTAGGGTGAAGCTTCCTATTGCGTACCAGCATCGCTGACCTGCAATAGTTTTTCCAAAAAGAAATAATCCTGCAAGTGATAATAATGATACTCCGAATATGATACTGGCATATTTTTCATAAAATTTTCCGTCTACAAAAAGAACAACAAATATCAACGGAATTGTACAGCAAATAAAAATTAACTGTTTTTGATATGTGCCATCTGTTGATAATAAAGAAGACGAATAAATATTCAGCCAACCTAAAGTTACCAGCGCAATGTAGATAAAAACACTTATCCAATCGATATTATTTTTTACACTTTGATTTTTCATTTGAAATAATCTTTCTTAATTTTCTTTAGTAGTGTCTACCGCTGTTTTTTTAACTTCAGTTTTTGTTGCTGTAACAGGAGCTTTTGGCTTTACGATTTTTGCTTGTAAAACAGAATCTTTTGGAACAGACTCAATTGCACGAGCTGCAGACATGCCTCCTAACTTAGCATATTCAGATTCTAAACTTTTATTTAATACTCTTGTTTCTAAATCGGTTCTTGTGATTTTTTTTCTCAAATATTTTTCAATCATCAAACTTGCGATTGGTCCAGCAGTACTTGCTCCAAAACCTCCATTTTCAATCATAATTGCAATTGCAATTTTAGGATTGTCTTTAGGAGCAAAAGCTACAAATATAGAGTGGTCTTTAAGCTGTGTTCTTTTTCCGTCAATCTTAGCAAAGTTTTCAGCTGTACCTGTTTTTCCGCAAATATCAATTCCTTCTACTCTAAGGGCGTAAGCCGTTCCTTTGTTGTAAACGTCAAATAATCCGCTTATAACAGGAGGGAAATACTTTTGGTCAACTGTTGTAACGTGTTTTGTTGTAAACTTTTGATCGATCTTTTCTCCTTCAATTTTTTTAATGATATGAGGAGTGTAATAATATCCTTGATTTGCAACAGTTGCCATCATATTGGCCAATTGGATAGGAGTCATTAAAACCTCTCCCTGACCAATTGCGTTTGAAACAATTGCTGTGCTTCTCCATCCGCCATTAGGATAAATTCTTTTGTATGTTTTAGATGTCGGAATATTACCTCTTTTCCCAATTGGTAAATCATAACCCATAAATTGGCCTAAACCAAAACTCTTTATGTGATCGCTCCAAATATCAACAGCTTTGCCTGGATTTGCGTACTTGTTAATAGTCAACATGTAAGCCTGTGCAAAATAAGTGTTACAAGAATTGTAAATTCCGTTATGCAATTGGTGCGGTCCAAAACCGTGACATTTCATAAAACGACCTCTACCATAGCTAAAACCATGATGACACATAAAAGTAGTCTGCTCGTTGATAACGCCTTCTTGCAACGCAACCAAACCAGTAAGGATTTTGAACGGAGAACCTGGAGGATACTCAGCTAAAAGTCCTCTATCGTACAATGGTTTTGCAATAGAATCGTGATATAAAAGCGTATAGTTTTTAGACCTTTGACGTCCTACTAAAATTCCAGGATCATAAGAAGGCGCAGTAACCAATGCTAAAATTTCACCAGATTTTGGTTCAATTGCAACAATTCCGCCTCGCTTATTAATCATTAATTCTTCGCCATATTTCTGAAGTTCAGCATCAATTGTTAAGTTGATATCTTCTCCAGCAACAGCAATAGTATCATATTTTCCTTCTTTGTAAGGGCCAATTTCTCTATTGTATTTATCTTTTTGAATGTATTTTACACCTTTTATTCCGCGTAAAATGGTTTCGTAGCTTTCTTCTACACCTTGTTTACCAATTAAATCTCCACTATTGTAATATGGATTTTTTTCAATCTGCTTATCGTTAACCTGTGTAATAAAACCAAAGATGTTTGCACCGTAATCTACTTCGTAGTCACGTAAAGATCTTTTCTGGAAATAGAAACCTTCATACTTTCTGATTTTTTCCTGAAAAGCGGCAAACTCATTTTTATTCAGCTGAGATAAGAAAACAGAAGGAAGTCTCGGGCTATAAATTTTTGCTTTTTCAATACGCTTATGATATTCTTCTGGAGTAATATTCAAAAGAGCACAAAATTCAGCAATATTCAGATCCTTTTTTATATCCCTCGGAATAACCATGATATCATAAGAAGCCTGATTAGCAACAAGGAGCTTTCCGTTACGATCATAGATATAACCTCTTTCTGGATAGTCATACACCTTTTTTATCGCATTATTTTCAGATTTCAATTTAAAAGAATCATCAATAATCTGTAGGTAAAAAATCCTGATCACTAGCAAAGACGCTGCAATAATAATTATAGTGGGCAGCAAGACTTTTCTCATCGTTTATTGGGCTTAATAAGATAAATTATTATTATTGAGGTGATTATAGTAAAGATAGAACTAAATAAGGTTCGGAGTAAAATGTCCCAGATAAATTTGAATTGAAAAGCTTCTAAAACAAATAATACAATATGATGCATTAAGACCGAAACTAGTATAAATGAAAAACGTTCTGGCGTTAAAGATTCATTTAGCTTAATAGTCTGATATTCGTAACTAAGACCAAAAGAAAATTTAAAAATATATGGCCTGTAATATGCTAAAATTACACATGCGGTTGCATGTATACCTCCAGAATTACAAAACATATCCATTGTAATTCCAAGTAAAAAACTAGAAAGAATTAATCCTGCTTTATTGCTGTTTACAGGGTATAGAATGATATACAAGATATACGGAAAGGGACTTATATATCCTAGGAAATTCATATTGTTGAAAATAACAATCTGAACTGCCAGTAACATGATAAATCGAAAAATATTGACTAACAGAGCGCTATTCATTTTTTTCTTTGTTTTTGTTTTCTAAGTTAATAAGTTCTTCTCTGTCCTTGCTCTTGATAATATAGACGTGCCCTAAGTTTGTCATGTCGTTAAATAACTTAACTTTTATGACATAGAAACTTGTTTGTGTTTCTTTATAAATTGTTTCAACAGTTCCAATGTTAATTCCTTCAGGAAAAATCACAGATTGTCCTCCTGTTACAATTGTATCTCCTTTTCTAACTGAAGCTAATCTTGGAACATCTCTTAACTGTACAAATCCAGTGCTTTTTCCATCCCATGTCAAAGAACCAAAGTGATTTGATTTTTTCAACTTGGCATTAATTTGAGATTTCATGTTCAAAATACTCACAACAGTAGAATATCGTGGTGATGTATCGTCTATGATACCCACAATTCCTAAACTGTTTATTACTCCCATATCTGGTTTTACACCTTCATTGGATCCAGAATTCAAAGTAAGGAAGTTTTCGTGTGTATTGTATGTGTTATGAATTACTTTTGATACAATGATATCAGCAGGCTTTACCCCTTTGATTGAATCAGGTAAAGGTAATTTTGTTGTGTCTTCTTTGTTAAATAAAAGACTTTTTAATCTTGCGTTCTCAAGTACAAGTTCGTCGTTTTCAGCTCTTAAATTCAAATATTCATTAGCACGATTGATTTTTTCGTAAACACCGCCACTTAAAAAATTAGCAGAACTGATTACTTTGCTTCTGTGGTAAGAATGAGATTGAATAGTGAGTCCTAACGAAATACCTAAAAGCAGCAAAAACAGCAATCGATTACTGTTTCTTATAATGAAATTAAATATTTGCTGCATTTCTTGTCTGGTTATTTTGTTTCAGGATATGCTTAAAGGTTTCAATTTTATTAAGGTCAAAATATTAAAAATCTGACCTTAATAAAAGTATATTGATTGTTATTTTTAGATCTTATTTGATTAAGATACTTTTAAATTTTGCAATGTTTTTAAGGGCCATTCCTGTACCACGAACAACTGCTCTTAACGGATCTTCGGCGATATAAACCGGTAAATCTGTTTTTTGAGAAATACGTTTGTCAAGACCTCTTAACATTGATCCTCCACCAGCTAAGTAAATACCAGTGTTGTAGATATCTGCTGCTAACTCAGGAGGAGTTTGAGACAATGTTTCCATTACCGCATCTTCAATACGTTGAATAGATTTGTCTAATGCTTTTGCAATCTCACGGTAAGAAACATCTACTTGTTTTGGCTTACCAGTAAGCAAATCTCTACCTTGAACTGACATATCTTCTGGCGGTCCGTCTAAATCTTCGATAGCCGCTCCAATTTGAATTTTAATTTTCTCAGCAGTACTTTCTCCTACGAAAAGGTTATGCTGTGTACGCATGTAATACACGATGTCGTTTGTGAAAACGTCACCCGCAATTTTAACAGACTTGTCACAAACAATTCCGCCTAATGCGATTACAGCAATTTCTGTTGTACCACCTCCGATATCGACAATCATGTTACCTTTTGGTTGCATAATATCAATACCAATACCAATTGCCGCCGCCATTGGCTCATGAATCAAGTAAACTTCTTTTCCGTTTACTCTCTCACAAGATTCCTTCACCGCTCTCATCTCCACTTCAGTAATACCAGAAGGAATACATACAACCATACGTAAAGCTGGAGTAAACATTCTTTTCTTTAATGCAGGAATACTTTTAATGAACATATTGATCATTTTTTCCGAAGCATCAAAATCAGCGATTACACCATCTTTCAAAGGCCTTATAGTTTTGATGTTTTCATGTGTTTTACCTTGCATCATGTTGGCTTCTTTACCAACAGCAATGATTTTGCCTGATACTCTATCACGTGCAACGATAGATGGACTATCAATGACAACTTTATCATTATGAATGATTAAAGTGTTTGCGGTTCCAAGGTCTATCGCAATATCCTCGGTCATGAAATCAAAAAATCCCATAAGTTTTTTAGGGGTTTAAAATGTTATAAATTATTTATCGAACAAAGTTAAACAAATTAATGTTTAAAATGACGAGTTCCTGTAAATACCATTGCAAGATTATTTTCATTGCAATAATTTATACTTAATTCGTCTTTAATAGAACCTCCTGGCTGAATTACAGCCGTTATTCCTGCTTTTTTAGCTAATTCTACACAATCCGGAAATGGGAAAAATGCATCACTTGCCATCGAAGCTCCATTTAAATCAAATCCAAAAGCTTTTGCTTTGTCAACAGCTTGAATTAAAGCGTCGACTCTTGAAGTCTGACCTGTACCTGATGAAATCAATGTTCCGTTTTTAGCAAATACAATAGTGTTTGATTTTGTATTCTTGCAGATTTTAGAAGCAAAGATCAAATCTTCGATCTCTTGAGCAGTAGGTTCTGTAATTGTAACGGTTTTTAAATGCTCTTTATTATCCGTAATATTATTTCTGTCCTGAATTAACAATCCGTTAAGACAAGTTCTTACTTGACGAGTTGGCAATTCAACTTCGTTTTGTACTAAAATAATTCTGTTTTTCTTCTCTTGTAAAACTGTAACTGCCTCATCATCATAAGCTGGAGCGATTACAACCTCACAGAATAATTTGTTGATTTCCTGTGCAGTCTCTAAATCAATTTTTGTGTTAGAAATTAACACTCCTCCAAAAGCTGAAGTAGGATCACAAGCTAAAGCTGCTAAATAAGCCTCGCTGATTGTTTTTCTTGAAGCCAATCCGCAAGCATTGTTGTGTTTTAAAATCGCGAACGTTGGTCCGTCAGTTTTAAACTCAGCAATTAAATTAACTGCAGCATCAACATCAAGTAAATTGTTGTATGATAATTCTTTTCCGTGAAGTTTGTTGAACATTGCGTCAAAATCTCCAAAGAAGAATCCTTTTTGGTGAGGGTTTTCACCGTATCTTAAAACTTGACCGTTTGCAATACTTTCTTTGTAAATAGTCTCGTCTGTATTGAAATAATTAAAAATAGCTCCATCGTAGTGAGATGAAACGTGGAATGCTTTAGTAGCAAACAATCTTCTGTTTTCTAAAGTTGTTGCTCCATCTTGCTCCGTAATCAAATCTAAAAGTAAGCTGTATTCGTTAACAGAAGCAACAATTACAGTGTCTTTGAAATTTTTTGCACCAGCACGAATTAATGAAATACCACCGATATCAATTTTCTCAATAATATCTTGTTCGCTAGCTCCAGAAGCAACCGTTTTTTCAAAAGGATATAAATCAACAATTACTAAATCGATTTGAGGAATATCAAATTCTTTCATTTGCTGAACATCGCTTTCGTTATCTTGACGATTCAAGATTCCTCCAAAGATTTTTGGGTGTAAAGTTTTTACTCTTCCGCCAAGAATTTCAGGGAAAGAAGTAATGTCTTCAACAGGAACTACTGGAATACCAAGGTTTTTGATGAAATCTTCAGTTCCTCCAGTTGAATAAAGTGTTACATTTTGTTCGTGTAATTTTCTAACAATTGGTTCTAATCCATCTTTAGAAAAAACAGAAATTAATGCCGATTGTATTTTTTTTGTTGTGCTCATTGTGTAGTTATGATTTTGAGACTGCAAAAGTAGTTTTTTTATATATTATATTAAAGAAAATTAGTGTAACAAAATGCTAAAAAAATCTACTGATGAGTAAGTTAACTTTAATTAGGTTTTTGAATTTTAATTATTGAATTTTACTTTATTGAAAAATACAGAAATATGATCGTTTATCTAAGATTATTAAAAGAAAGTCTAAGCTTTGCCATCAATGCTTTGCGAAATAATAAATTACGCACTTTATTGTCGCTTTTAGGCGTAACGATTGGTATTTTTTCAATCATCGCCGTTTTGGCTGCTGTTGACTCTTTAGATAAAAAAATCTCTAAAGATCTGAGTAGCTTAGATAAAAATACAATTTATTTAATGAAATTCAGTTTTGGACCTTCAGAAATTCCACAATGGAAGAGGGAACAATTTCCAAATGTAAAATACGACGAGTATGTTGCGTTGAAAAACTCCTTAAATAATACCGATCAAGTTGGTTACCAGCTTTTTGTAAACAGAGAAACTTTAAAGTACGATTCAAAAACGGTAAGCGATGTAAATATTATTCCTGCGTCAAGCGAAATGGTTGATATTGATGGAGTAAGTTTTGATAAAGGAAGGTTTTATAATGAATCTGAATCAAATTCTGGAACAGCAGTTATTGTACTTGGTTACGATATTGCTGATGGACTTTTTGGAACAAGCGATCCCATTGGAAAAAATATTCGTTTATACGGACAACGTTTTACCGTTATTGGCGTAATGGCGAAACAAGGTGCTGGTTTTTTTGGCGATAGCAACGATACTTCGGTTTATATTCCGGCTAATTTTTTAAGAAGAATGTACGGAGATAGCGATTCCATGACGCCTGTAATAGTTTTAAAACCAGAAAAAGGAATTGACATGGAGGCGTATAAAGCAGAAGTTGCTCAAAAACTTCGATCAATTCGCGGAATGAAAGCAGGAGAGATGGATAATTTTTTTATTAATGTGCTTTCTGGATTTACAGATTTTATCGACGGAATTTTAGGTCAGATGAATGTTGTAGGTTGGATCATCAGCGGATTTTCTCTTCTAGTTGGCGGTTTCGGAATCGCAAATATTATGTTTGTTTCGGTTAAAGAAAGAACCAATCTTATCGGAATTCAAAAATCATTAGGAGCAAAAAATAAATTTATCTTATTCCAATTTTTGTTTGAAGCAGTTATTCTTTCTGTTATTGGCGGAATCATAGGTCTTCTTATGGTTTGGGGAATTGCTTTTGCTTTGACTAAATTATTAGATTTTGAATTTGTTTTAAGTTTAGGGAATATTATTTTAGGAACTGGTTTGGCAGCTTTTATTGGTTTGGTTTCTGGAATTTTGCCAGCGGTTTCGGCTGCAAATCTTGATCCGGTCGAAGCGATTCGTACAGGAATGTAATATTGCTTTTGTGTTATTTTACTGTAAATTTTGACGGCTCAAAATAATTAGATATTTTTGATAGACCAAGAACCTAAACCGCTATACCAATGAGCTTTAATCTTAGATCTGTCGATACTGTTGAGTCTATTTCTAGAGAAGATTTCAAAAAGAATTATTTGGATAAAAAGAAGCCTTTAATCATAAAAGGTCTTACAAATGATTGGCCGGCAAGAGAGAAGTGGTCGACGGAATATTTTAAGGAAATTGCCGGAGATATTGAGGTGAAATTGGTTGATAATTCAAAGGCAGATCCGTCAAAAGTAATTAATGCTTCAATTGCGAGCATGAAATTTGGCGAGTACTTAGATCTTATAAAAAGAGAGCCAACGCAATTGCGTATTTTTTTCTTCAATCTTTTTAAACACAGACCAGAATTGGTTAATGATGTCAAAGTTCCAAAAGAATTAATGGGCGGATTTATAGAAAGCATGCCAGCGATGTTTTTTGGTGGCTCTAAGGCAATTACTTTTCTGCATTATGATATCGATTTGCCTCACCTTTTTCATACTCATTTTGGAGGTAGAAAACATATTATACTTTTTGATTATAAATGGAAGAAAAGACTTTATTGTCTTCCAAATACTACCTACGCTTTAGAAGATTACGATGTTGCAAACCCTGATTTTGAAAAATTTCCAGCTCTAAAAGGAGTAGAGGGGTACGAAGTTTTTTTAGAGCACGGAGACACTTTATTCATGCCAACAGGTATGTGGCATTGGATGCGTTATATAGATGGATCTTTTTCGCTTACACTTCGAGCATGGGATGCATCATGGTCTAGAAAAATAGCTAGCGTTTGGAGTTTGTTTATGCATGGCGCGGTAGATAGCGGTATAAAAGTAATTTTTAGAGAACGTTATGCAATCTGGCGTGAAAAAAGGGTTTTTAAAATTGCTGAACGAGAATTAAAAAAGGATTTGAGAAAAGCGAGTTAAAAGTAGGATTTCCACATGCCTCCA
>NZ_JBHNPP010000025.1:0-74983 GCF_042436695.1 Flavobacterium sp. HJSW_4 | reverse complement strand
TAATCTAAAATGTTTCCGAAATTCTTTACTAAGAAATCTGTAACAATAGTTCCAATATCTGTTGGAACTAATTTTCCTTTATCAGAACCTGTATTTTCTTTTAGAACCTTTTCCCCTACTTTACTATTTTGCAAAGTAAGTTGTGTGTAATTACGTTCTACACCTTCCAATGTTCCTTTTTCAACATAATTTCTGTTGATAATTGTAGAAATTGTTGGCGCATAAGTAGATGGACGACCAATTCCAAGTTCCTCTAGTTTTTTAACCAAAGATGCCTCTGTATAACGAGCAGGCGGTCTTGAATATCGTTCTGTGGCTGTAATATAGTTGTTAGCCAATTTTTCATTTACTTTTAAAGCAGGAAGCATTCCTTCTTGCTCTTCTTCGTCATCATCATGACCTTCTAAGTATACTTTTAAGAAACCTTCAAAAAGCAATACTTCTCCAGAAGCTGTAAAAATTTCACTGTGATTATCTGCTTCGATTTTTACGTTTGTTCTTTCCAACTGCGCATCGCTCATTTGCGAAGCCAAAGTTCTTTTCCAGATCAAATCGTACAAACGAGCTTGGTCACGGTCAATATTTACAGTGTGACGAGACATATCTGTTGGACGAATTGCTTCGTGCGCTTCCTGTGCCCCTTTGTTTTTGTTAGCAAAAATTCTTGGCTTAGAATATTCTTTTCCGTAAGATTTGATGATTTCTGCTTCAGCCGCGTTCATTGCTTCTGAAGAAAGATTTACAGAGTCAGTTCTCATATAAGTAATAAGTCCCGCTTCGTACAAACGCTGAGCTAACTGCATCGTGATTCCAACTGGCAAGTATAATTTTCTCGCCGCTTCTTGTTGCAACGTAGAAGTTGTAAAAGGTGCTGTTGGTGATTTTTTGGTAGGTTTAGTTTCTAAATCTGCTACCTTATATTTAGAACCGATATTTTGATTTAAGAAATCTTCGGCTTCTTTTTTAGTATTGAAGTTTTTTGGAAGTTTTGCTTTGAAAGCTTTTCCCGCTTCGTTTACAAATTCTGCAACAATTGAATACGTTGCGACTGCATTAAAATTTTGAATTTCGCGTTCTCTCTCAACAATTAGACGTACAGAAACAGACTGTACACGTCCCGCTGAAAGTCCACCTTTGATTTTTCTCCATAAAACTGGAGATAATTCGTAACCTACTAAACGGTCTAAAACACGACGTGCTTGTTGTGCGTTTACTAAATTATAGTCAATTTCTCTAGGATTATCAATTGCTTTAAGAATCGCAGATTTTGTAATCTCGTGAAAAACAATTCGTTTGGTTTTTTTTGTGTCCAGTTTTAATTCTTCCGCCAAGTGCCATGAAATAGCCTCTCCCTCGCGGTCCTCATCGCTCGCTAACCAAACCGTTTCGGCATTCTTAGAAAGTGATTTTAGTTTCGTTACCAAGGCTTTTTTATCCGGAGAAACTTCATATTTAGGTTTAAAACCATTTTCTACATCTACTCCTATTTCCTTTGATGGTAAGTCGGCTATGTGACCATAACTCGACTCCACCTGAAAATCACTACCGAGGAATTTCTCGATCGTTTTCGCCTTTGCAGGTGACTCCACTATTACTAAATTCTTTGCCATTGCTCTATTTTTCTGCAACAAAAGTATTTATTTTTTTTAAATATTAACCTTACGAATGCATTTTTGAAGTATTTTGATATTATGAAACTTAAAATTGCAGATTTATCTGTAATATTCTGTATAATATATATAGGTATAACTTTTAATGATTTCTGACCGAGAAATGTGCTTTTTATTTTAGATTTCAAATTAAATATTTAAATCACATACCTTAAAACATTTATTAGAAGGTCTCCAAATTCTGCAATCAAAATCTAAAATCAGAAATCTAAAATTCTTTTCTGCCATCTTGTCATATTTATTTCAATTAACCTATCTTTGCACTTTGAATTTTTACAATGGAAAAGATTATTGAAGAAAGCAAACAGGGCGAAAGTCTTGTTCTGGAAAATAAACCTGAGAATACTAAAAAACTATTTATAGAAAGTTACGGTTGTGCAATGAATTTTTCGGACAGTGAAGTCGTGGCTTCTATTTTGTCTGACGGAGGATATAATACAACTTCTGTTTTAGAAGAAGCCGATTTGGTTTTGGTAAACACTTGCTCAATTCGTGACAAAGCGGAACAGACTATCCGTAAACGTCTGGAAAAATACAACGCTGTGAAACGTACAAACCCAAAAATGAAAGTTGGGGTTTTAGGCTGTATGGCTGAACGTTTAAAAAGTCAGTTTTTAGAAGAAGAAAAAATCGTTGACCTTGTTGTTGGCCCAGATGCTTACAAAGATCTTCCTAATTTGTTAGCTGAAGTTGAAGAAGGACGCGATGCTATCAATGTAATTTTATCGAAAGAAGAAACTTACGGAGATATTTCGCCAGTTCGTTTGATGAGTAACGGAATCACTGCTTTGGTTTCGATCACTCGTGGTTGCGATAATATGTGTACGTTCTGCGTTGTACCTTTTACACGCGGACGCGAAAGAAGTCGTGAACCTCAAAGTATCATGGCTGAAATTCAAGATTTATGGAACAAAGGTTTTAAAGAAATTACACTTCTTGGACAAAATGTTGACAGTTACCTTTGGTACGGAGGCGGTTTGAAAAAGGATTTTGTAAACGCTTCTGAAATGCAAAAAGCAACTGCGGTCGATTTTGATCAATTGCTTGAAATGGTTGCTGTTGGTTTTCCTAAAATGCGTATTCGTTTTTCGACTTCAAATCCGCAGGATATGCACGAAAGCATTTTGCATGTTATGGCAAAATATCCAAATATCTGTAAACATATTCACTTACCAGTTCAATCTGGAAGCAATAGAATTTTAAAAGAAATGAATCGTCTGCATTCTCGTGAAGAATACATGGCTTTGATTGACAAAATTAGAGCCATTGTTCCAGATGCTTCGATTTCACAAGATATGATTGCCGGTTTCCCAACTGAAACTGAAGAAGATCATCAAGATACGATGAGTCTAATGGAATATGTAAAATATAATTTCGGTTATATGTATTCGTATTCTGAACGCCCTGGAACTTTGGCTGGAAGAAAAATGAAAGATGATGTTGAAGAGGAAACCAAAGCCCGAAGATTACAAGAAATCGTTGATTTGCAACAAAAACACGCTTGGTTTAGAAGCGAAGAATTTGTTGGGAAAACAGTTGAAGTTTTAGTGGAGAAAGTCTCTAAGAAATCTAAAGATGAGTTTTCTGGAAGAAATTCTCAAAGTATTACAGTAGTTTTCCCAAAAGAAAATTACAAAATTGGAAATTTCGTAAACGTAAAAATCACAAGCTGCACAAGCGGAACTTTAAAAGGTGAAGCTGTGAGTTTAAGTGAAATGAATTAAATTGTTTCAAGTTTCAGGTTTCAAGTTCTTTATGTAACTTAAAACCTGAAACTTGAAATTTACAAGCCTAAAGTTTAAGGTCAAAGTTTGAAACTTGAAACCTGAAACAAATACAAACTTGAAACAAAATCTATATGGAAACAGTTCAAGCAATAAAACAACGATTTGAGATTATTGGAAATGATCCAAAATTAAATCGTGCTATCGAAAAAGCCATTCAGGTTGCTCCAACTGATATTTCAGTAATGGTAACTGGGGAAAGTGGTGTTGGTAAAGAAAATATTCCAAGAATTATACATTCGCTTTCGCACAGAAAGCATGGTAAATATATCGCCGTAAACTGCGGAGCAATTCCGGAGGGAACAATTGACAGTGAACTTTTTGGTCACGAAAAAGGAGCTTTTACAGGCGCAACAAGCACACGTGAAGGTTATTTTGAAGTGGCAGACGGCGGAACAATTTTTCTTGATGAAGTTGGAGAATTGCCTCTAACAACTCAAGTAAGATTACTTCGTGTTTTGGAAAATGGTGAATTTATAAAAGTAGGTTCGTCTCAGGTTCAAAAAACAAATGTTCGTATCGTTGCGGCAACCAACGTGAATTTATTCAATGCTATTGAAAAAGGCAAATTCCGTGAAGATTTGTACTATCGTTTGAGTACAGTCGAAATTACATTGCCTCCTTTAAGAGAAAGAAATGACGATATTCATTTGCTATTCAGAAAGTTTGTGGCCGATTTTGCTCATAAATATAAAATGCCTCCTTTAAGATTGGATGATGACGCTGTTCAGCTTTTACAGAAATTTAGATGGAGCGGAAATATTCGTCAGCTTCGAAATGTTGCGGAACAAATTTCTGTTTTAGAAACTAATCGCGATATTACTTTAGCTACTTTACAATCTTATTTGCCTGCAGAAGGAAGTAATTTACCTTCAGTTATTAACGACAGCAAAAAAGAAAGTGATTTTAGTACTGAAAGAGACATTTTATACAAAGTGCTTTTTGATATGAAAAGCGATTTGAATGATTTGAAAAAACTGACTCTCGAATTAATGAAAAATGGCACTTCGAAAGTACAAGATATCAATCCGAATTTAATTCAAAAAATTTACGGAAATCAGCAAAACGACAGTGAAATTGATTTTGAAGAAGAACCAAGAACTGCTGTTGTAACAACTCCAGTTGTTCGTGAAGATAATTATCAAATACAAGACGATAATTATTTATTTGCTGAAACTATCGAAGAAGAAGAAATTTTACGTTTGGAACAAAAAGAAATCGAAATGATCAAAAAATCATTAGAAAAAAATAAAGGAAAACGTAAAGCCGCTGCAGACGAATTGGGTATTTCTGAAAGAACTTTGTACCGTAAAATCAAGCAATTCGATTTATAAAAATAATTAAATTACAATTTCGAAATTCCAAATTCCAATTACCTATATTTGGACACAATTGGAATTTAGAATTTAAAAATTGGTGTTTCCTCTTAAATATTATGAAAAAAATATATTCTCTTTTTGCCTTATTAAGCCTTTTTATGTTGAGTGGCTGTTCTGTTTATAATTTTACAGGAACTGGAAAAATCGATGCTAAAACATTTCAAGTTAACTTCTTCCAAAATAACGCAGACTTAGTCGAACCTGGAATTGATAGAACTTTTACTCTAGCTTTACAGGATTTGATTATGAATCAAACTAACTTAAACTTAGTAAGTAATGGCGGTGATTTGGTTTATGAAGGTGAAATTACAGATTACAGAATAACGCCAATGACTGCAACTGCAGATCAGCAAGCAGCACAAAACCGTTTGTCTATTCGTATTAATGTGCGTTTTATGAATAAAAAGAAAGAAACAGACGATTTTGAAAAATCTTTCGAATTCTATTATGATTTCCCTGGACGAGATCTTCCTACAGGTTCTGTTTTAAATGAAGCAATTAGAGTAATTTTTGAGAGAATCACACAAGATATCTTTAATCAATCATTGGCAAAATGGTAGTCCAACTTGTTAAATCGTTTAATCGTAAAACCGTTTAATCGATTAAACAGTTAGAACCAAATAATAAACGATTAAATAAGTAAACGATTAAACAAAAAATAAATGAACGTTAGCGATTATACCTACTTAATGAACAAACCCGATGCTATTACAGAAAGGCAGGCGGACGCATTAGGAAGTGTTTTGAATGAATTTCCGTATTTTCAAAGTGCACGTGCATTGCGATTAAAAGGGCTTTACAATCAGAACAGTTTTAAGTATAATTATGCTTTAAAAGTTACTGCAGCATATACATCTGATCGTTCTGTTTTGTTTGATTTTATAACTTCTGAGGCCTTTACTTCTATTCAAAATGATTTTTACGAACAAAAACTGAGAGATCTTCTTGAAATCACTGTTTTTGATAGTGAAATAATTTCGCCAGAACAGATTCAAAAAGCTATTGAAGTAAAAAGCGAAATTGAACAACAGCCGGTTTTAGATACAATTAAAGAAGCTCAAATTTCAGTTATCGAAACACCTTCAATTGTACAGCCTGAAAAAGTTGAAGAATCTGAAAAAGTTGAAGAACCCGTACAAGCGGAAGAAACAAAAGCTCAAGAACCAGTAATTATTGAAGAGCCTAAAAAATTTCCAGAAATAGATCCTTCTATTTTTCTGGCAATAAAAGAAGCGCAAACTGTAACTTTTGAAAAACCTATAATAAAAGAGGAAGAGCCAAAACCACTTCCTGAAATAGACCTTTCTATTTTTGCGGCGATAAAAGATGCGCAAAATGTAACTTTTGAAAAGCCAATAATAGAAGAGGAAAAACCCAAAACGCTTCCAGAAATAGATTTATCTACTTTTACTGCAATAAAAGAAGCACAAAATATAACTTTTGAGAAGCCTGTAGTAGTAGAAGAAAAAACCGATTCTGTTGAATCTACTATTTCAGATGTTGTAGAAGAAGCAGAAACAGCTCCATTTACAGAATCAATACAAACGGAAGAACCTAAAATTGATCGTGTAGAAAATTCAATTTTAAGTTCTATCAAAGTTTCTGAAACACTTTCTGCTCCAGAATCTATAAAAACAGAAGAATTTAAAGAAGAGCCTAAAAATGAACGAATTGAAAACTCTATTTTAAGTTCTATCAAAGAAGCAGAAGCTACTATCGAACAGCCTGTAAAAACTGAAGAAGTAAACGTTGATCCTATTATAGAAGAACCCGTTGTAGAAGAGCCTGCTCTAAACTCGGTTGAAGAAGAGGAAGATGACAGCGTTATTGAAGAAATGATTATTCCGGAATTTAAAATGAATACCGTTGAACGATCTATTCTTTCTTCAATTAAAGAAGCGGAGACAAAAGCACCTGCAGAACCAAAAGAAGAAATTCAAGAGGTTATTAAATCTGACGATAAGGAAGAAGAAATAAAAGAGGAAGAGCCAATTGAAGAAATAATCGAAGAAGAAGAACCTAATGAACCTGCAAAAACAGCAGCGGAACATTTAGAAATCGGGAAACCTTTAGATTTTTCTCTTAGCGAAAAACACTCTTTCCAAGAATGGCTACAATTATCTAGAACAGAACCAATTGACCGTTCAGAAGAACTTTCTCCAGAAGAAAGAGCCGAAAAAGAAGCTGCAGAAAAAATAAAACTAGAAGAAGAGAGACAAAAAAAGGCTGAAATTATCGATAAGTTTATCGAAAACAATCCGAAAATCTCTCCAATAAAAGCTGGAAACAATGCTCCAACAGTACAAATTGAGAGCGGTTCTGAGGACAATTCATACCTAATGACGGAGACTTTGGCTAGAGTTTATCTGGAACAAAAGAAATATACAAAGGCAATTCAAGCATATGAAATATTAATTTTGAAATATCCAGAAAAAATTACTTTCTTTGCAGACCGCATATCGGATATTAAGATTTTACAACAAAATAACAATAACAATAATTAAGTAATGAGCACATTTTCAATTTTTTTAGTTTTAATTACAATAGTTTGTTTTCTATTGATCGTAGTTATCATGGTACAAAACCCTAAAGGAGGCGGATTGTCTTCTACTATCAGCGGAACGCAAATGTTAGGTGGAGTACAAAAAACAACTGACTTTTTAGATAAAAGTACTTGGACTTTAGCTACTGTTTTAATTGTGCTAATTTTACTTTCAAGCTTAAGCTTCTCTGGATCTTTAAGCGATACAGAATCTAAAATCATTGACAGAACTGAAGCTCCTGCAAATGCACCTGCAGCTCCAGCACAAGGAAATACTCCTGCTCCTGCAGCACCAGCTACTAAATAATTTTAGCTCGATATAAAAATCTAATGCCAGCCTGTCAAAGCTGGCATTTTTTTTAAGAAATAATGTCAGTTTTTCTAGCATGGCATAGTTTCTGAAAGTTTATTGAACAGAAAAAAACGTATAACTTATAATAATATAAAAATCATGGCTTTAAACATTAAACCGCTTTCAGACCGCGTACTTATTGAGCCTGTTGCAGCTGAAACTAAAACTGCCTCAGGTATTTTTATTCCAGATACTGCCAAAGAGAAACCACAAAAAGGAACTGTAGTTGCAGTAGGAAACGGAACTAAAGATCACACAATGACTGTAAAAGTTGGAGATACTGTTCTTTACGGAAAATATGCTGGTACTGAATTAAAATTAGAAGGTACTGATTATTTGATTATGCGTGAGGACGATATCCTTGCAATTATCTAAAAAAAACATATTGTATTGAGCACGAAGTATTAACAATTAAGGACTTCGTTAACTTGAAACAAATCAAACTTTAAACTAAAATTAAAATGGCAAAAGATATAAAATTTGATATTGAAGCACGTGACGGTTTAAAACGTGGTGTTGATGCATTAGCAAATGCTGTAAAAGTAACTCTTGGACCAAAAGGTCGTAACGTAATTATCGGAAAATCATTTGGTGGACCAACTGTTACTAAAGATGGTGTTTCTGTTGCAAAAGAAATCGAATTAAAAGACGCATTAGAAAATATGGGTGCGCAAATGGTGAAAGAAGTTGCTTCTAAAACCAATGATTTAGCAGGAGACGGAACTACAACGGCTACAGTTTTAGCACAAGCTATCGTAAAAGAAGGTTTGAAAAACGTTGCTGCAGGTGCAAATCCAATGGACTTGAAACGCGGAATCGACAAAGCTGTTGAAACTATCGTTGCTGACCTTGCAAAACAAGCTAAAGTTGTTGGAAGCGATTCTGATAAAATCCAACAAATTGCTTCTATCTCTGCTAACAATGACGAAGTTATTGGTGAATTAATCGCTACAGCTTTCGCTAAAGTTGGAAAAGAAGGTGTTATCACTGTTGAAGAAGCTAAAGGAACTGACACTTTCGTTGACGTTGTTGAAGGAATGCAGTTTGACAGAGGATACCTTTCTCCTTACTTCGTAACAAATCCAGAGAAAATGGAAGTTGAATTAGACTCTCCATACATCTTATTATACGACAAAAAAGTATCTTCTTTAAAAGAATTACTTCCAGTTTTAGAGCCAGTTGCACAATCAGGAAAACCATTATTGATTATCGCTGAAGATGTTGACGGTGAAGCTCTTTCTACTTTAGTAGTTAACAAATTAAGAGGTGCTCTTAAAATTGCTGCTGTAAAAGCTCCAGGTTTCGGAGACAGAAGAAAAGCAATGTTAGAAGACATCGCAATCTTAACTGGTGGAACTGTAATTTCTGAAGAAAGAGGTTATACTTTAGAAAATACAACTATCGAAATGTTAGGAACTGCAAAAAGAGTTTCTATCGATAAAGACAATACAACTATCGTAAGCGGTGCTGGTGAAGCAGATATCATCAAAAATCGTGTAAACCAAATCAAAGGTCAGATGGAAACTACTACATCTGATTACGATAAAGAAAAATTACAAGAGCGTCTAGCGAAATTAGCTGGAGGTGTTGCAGTTCTTTACGTTGGTGCAGCTTCTGAAGTTGAAATGAAAGAGAAAAAAGACAGAGTTGATGACGCTTTACACGCAACTCGCGCTGCGGTTGAAGAAGGAATCGTTGCTGGTGGAGGTGTTGCTTTATTGAGAGCTAAACTTGCTTTGGCTGACTTAAAAGCTGACAACGCTGATGAAGCAACTGGAATCCAAATCGTTTCTCGCGCTGTTGAAGCTCCATTGAGAACTATTGTTGAAAACGCTGGTCTTGAAGGTTCTGTTGTTGTAGCAAAAGTTTCTGAAGGTTCAGGTGATTTTGGATACAACGCAAAAACTGACGAATACGTAGATATGCTTACTGCTGGAATTATCGATCCTAAAAAAGTAACTCGTGTTGCATTAGAAAATGCTGCATCTGTTTCTGGAATGATCTTAACTACAGAATGTGCATTAATTGATATTAAAGAAGAAAACGCAGGTGGCGGAATGCCAATGGGTGGCGGAATGCCAGGAATGATGTAATTCATTCTCTTCTTAAAACTTAAAAGCGCTGGATTTTTATCTGGCGCTTTTTTTGTTTGTTTGCCACAAATTACACGAATTCCACAAATTTTATTTCACAATACAAAAAAAACAATTCGTGGAATTCGTGTAATTCGCGGCAACCATTTTTTATTTAACATTCTCTTTTTATTTAAAAATTCTGTTATTTCTACCTTTGTGTATCAATAAATTTTAAAATGAAAAAACATTTCACTCTACTCCTTTCATTATTTTTCTTCGCTTTTACTACTATTCTACAAGCTCAAAATAATAAAGACAATTATGTTGTTTTAATTTCTATGGATGGATTTCGCTGGGATTACGGCAAGCAATTCAATCTTCCGAATTTGAAGCAGATTGAAAAAGAAGGTGTTCATGCCAAGTCAATGAAACCATCTTATCCGAGTAAAACTTTTCCAAATCATTATACGATTGTAACGGGACTTTATCCAGATCATCACGGAATTATCAATAACGTTTTTTATGATGCTTCTTTAAACCAATCGTTTTCATTGTCAAGCAATGCAAAAAATGATTCTCGATTTTATGGCGGAAATCCGATTTGGAATTTAGCAGAAGAACAAGGCGTAAAAACAGCTTCATTCTTTTGGCCAGGTTCTGATATTGACAAAAGAAATCCGAGTTATTTCAAAAATTACGATGGCAAAGTTCCATACGGAGCGAGAATCGATACGGTTATGAAATGGCTACAACTTCCTGAAAAACAAAGACCTCATTTGGTTACTTTATATTTTGATGAACCAGATCATACTGGACATAATTTTGGTCCGCTTTCGCCAGAAACCAAAAAAACGGTAATCAAAATGGATTCGATTATGGGCGAAATATCTAGAAGATTAGATCAATTGCCTATCGGAAAACAAATCAATCTAATCATCGTTTCAGATCACGGAATGGCTGATATTAGCAACGATAAAAAAGTGGCTGTTTTAGATTATCTAAAACCAGAATGGCTAGGTTATAAAGATGTTGTTAACCCAATTATGAGTTTACAGGCAAAACCTGGTTATCAAGATTCTATTGCCAATGCTTTGAAAAAAGTGCCTCATATTAAATTCTGGAAATCGACAGAAGTTCCTAAAAGATTACATTATGGAACCAATCCGCGTGTACATGATTTTGTTATCGAAGCTGAAAAAGGATGGAGTTTAGTAAGCAAAGAAAGTACCCATATTAACGGCGGAACTCACGGCTACGACAATAACGAGAAAGATATGCACGCTATTTTTTATGCTAAAGGACCGGCTTTTAAAGTAAATAAAAGAGTCAAAACATTTCAAAATGTTTCCGTTTATCCGCTTATCGCTCATATTTTAGGTTTACAAATTGGAGAGATTGATGGAAAATTGAGCGATGTTGAAATAATGTGTCAATTTGGGAATTTGCCAATTAGATAATTTCTCTTCATTCATAAAAATCAATTGCCTCCCGCTTTAGCTGGAGGTCATTTAATAGAATATTTAAAAGGCTTTAGCCGAACTATACAGTTTGACTAAAGCCTTTTTTCATCGTTAATTTTATTCCTCCAGCTAAAGCTAGAGGCAATTCAACAAAAATTATGAGCAATTTTCCAATTATCAAATTGACACATTACCAAATTCTCTAATTAAAAATTAGTCCCAACAGAAACCTCTTTCCATTTCCCTAATTCATCTTGAACACTTGCAATTTTCTGATTTGCCATATTAAAAGCATCTTCACCTAAAAACAAATGCAACGGCGGATTTTCATCTTGACTTACTTTAATTAAAGCTTCAGCCAATTTTACTGGATCTCCTGGTTGATTTTCGTTGATATCATCTTTGTGAGCGCTTTGAGAATGTCTTACTTCTTTATACTCCTCAATTGGATTTTCTGGCACTAAAAGCGAACTATCTTTTAAGAAATCGGTTCTGAAATAACCCGGATACACAATTGTAGCATGAACTCCAAAAGGTTTTATTTCTGCCGCTAAAGATTCTGTTAAACCTGCAACTGCAAATTTTGTTGAACAGTAAATTCCCCAACCTGGAAATTCTCCATAATATCCTCCAACAGAAGAAATATTAAAAATATGCCCCGATTGATTCGCACGAAGAATTGGCATTGTATTTCTGATTACATTTAATAATCCGAAAACATTTACTTCGTAGTTTTTTCTGGCTTCTACGTCTGTTAATTCTTCTAAAGCACCTAACAATCCGTAACCTGCATTATTTACTAAAACATCGATTGTTTTAAAATGATTTACGGTTTTATCAATTGCTGTTTTTACACTTTTTTCATTAACTAAATCCATTTCAAGAGGAAGGAAATTTTCTGATGCATTTCCTAATTCTTGAATTAAAGAAGCTTCACTTCTTGACGTTGCAGCAACTTTAAATCCTTCTGCTAATAATTTTTTAGCCAATTCTAATCCAAGTCCTTTCGAAGCACCTGTAATAAACCAAACTTTGTTATTTCCCATGATTTTAAATTTTTACGTTTATAATTACAGAACAAAGGTATTAGCGAAGTACTTCTCAAAAATTAAAGCAATCAAGCAAGAAGTTACAAAAATCAATCAATTTCTGTTAAACGATAGTTTTTGGGAGAAACTTGAACATTTTTCTTGAAGAAATTAATGAAATGAGACAATTCTTCAAAACCTAAACACCAAGCAATTTCATTAATATTCCAATTGGTTTGTTTCAGCAAAATCATCGATTCTTGGATGATTCTTTCTGAAATAATTTGAGAAGTTGTCTTTCCTGTGGTTTCTTTTAATGCTTTATTTAAATGATTTACATGCACATTTAACTGACTTGCATATTCTGATGGCGAACGGAAATTAATTTGCTGCGAAATAGATTCAACAGGAAATTGTCTTTCCAACAATTCTAAAAACAAAGAAGAAACTCGAATTGTAGCATTTGATTTACTATATAATGAAGCAGTTACAGTTTGTGTTTTTAATGCTAAATGAATAATTTCAAAAACCAGATTTCGAAGTACGTCATATTTAAAAGCATAATCTGAATTGATTTCTTCTAACATTTTTAAATAAACGGTTTTTAGAGATTCTGCTAATTCTACAGAAACAGGAACTACAGGATTTCCGCCTGGTTGAAATAAAGGATATTCTTTTAAATTCCCAAACTGACTAAAAAATGCGTCTGTAAAAATGCAGAAAAATCCCGTCTGATTTTCATCAATATGTTCCCAACTATACGGAATTTGGGGATTTGCAAAGAATAAAGCCTGATCTTCAATCGTTACGACTTTATCTGCATAATGCACCTTATTCTTACCAATGATTAAACTTATCTTGTAAAAGTCTTTTCGAGTATAAGGCAATGGACTGCAAGTACTTCCAACGTATTCATCCAGTTTAAAAACATTAAAATGTCCGATTTCTTTTTTAAGATTCTCAGGCATTCCATTGATTTTAACGGTGTAAAAATCTTCTAATGTTTCTGTTAGCTTCATTTTACAAAGTTACAAAAATCAAATTATTTTAATTAGATAATTTGAGAATGTGTCAATTAGATAATTAGACAATGTACCTGCTACCCAGAGCGAAGTCGAAGGGCGCTCCAATTGGACGTGTGCTTCTCCCGAAGTCTCGGGACGCTCAGCCTGACAAAACTGATACTTTAAAACAATAAACCCGACAGATTTTAAAAACCTGTCGGGTTTGTCAATAAATAATATTAAGTCTGTTAAGATAATTTTCTAATTATCAAATTGCCACATTCTCTAATTAAGACACCACTTTATACGTCGGATCTTCAATCACATTTACTTTAATAACAGCATCAGCATTTTTTAGTAATTGTCGGCAGTCTTCGCTTAAATGTTTTAACTCAACTACTTTATTTAGTTGATTGTATTTTTTCGTCAGATTATTTAAAGCTTCAATGGCTGACATATCAGAAACGCGACTTTCTTTAAAATCAATTATAATATGATTTGGATCGTTTTGAATATCAAATTTCTCCATAAAAGTAGTCGTTGAACCAAAGAATAACGGTCCGTAAATTTCGTAATGTTTTATTCCGTTTTCGTCAATATAATGTCTTGCGCGAATTCTTTTGGCACTTTCCCAAGCAAAAACTAAAGCTGAGATAATTACACCAATTAAAACCGCCAAAGCTAGATTATGCAATACAATTGTAATTACAGCAACCAGAATTCCGACGAAAATATCGTGTCTTGGCATTTTATTAATGATTTTGAAACTCGCCCATTCAAAAGTTGTAATAGCAACCATCATCATTACTCCAACCAAAGCCGCCATTGGCAATTTTCCAATTACTGGAGCTCCGAAAAGAATAATCATTAAAATCGTCAAAGCACCAATAATTCCAGAAAGTCTTGCTCTAGAACCAGCTCCAAGATTTACTAAAGTTTGAGCAATCATTGGGCAACCACCCATTCCGTAGAAAAATCCGTTTAATATGTTTGAACTTCCTTGAGCAATACATTCTCTATTGCTATTTCCTCTTGTGCCAGTAATTTCGTCAACTAAATTCAGCGTAAGCAAACCTTCCGTCAAACCAACCGCGGCAACAATCACAGAATACGGAAATATGACTTTTAAAGTTTCAAAAGAAAATGGAATATTCGGAATATGAAATGGAGGAAATCCTCCTTGAACTGAAGCAATATCTTCTACCGTTTTGGTTTCAATATTAAAAACAATTACCAAAGCAAAAACTACCATAATGGCAACCAAAGAAGCCGGAACTGCTTTTGTAATCTTCGGAAAAATTAAAACTATAGCAATTGTCAAAGCAACTAAACCAGCCATAATATATAAAGGAGTTCCCTGTAGCCAAGAAACCTGACCATCAATAACGGTTTTAAACTGCTCCAATTGCGACATAAAAATCACAACTGCCAAGCCGTTTACAAAACCAAACATAACGGGTTGTGGAACCAATCTAATAAATTTTCCAAGCTTAAAAAGTCCGATGCAAATCTGGACAACACCGCCGAGCGCAACGGCCGCAAAAACATATTCTATTCCGTGCGATTTCATCAAGGCGATTAAAACAATCACGGTTGCTCCTGCTCCACCAGAAATCATTCCTGGTCTTCCTCCAAAAATAGCGGTAACCAATCCGGCAATAAACGCAGCATATAATCCAACCAAAGGCGGAAATCCTGCTAAAATAGCAAACGACAACGATTCTGGAATCATGGTCATGGCTACAGTTAAACCTGCTAAAATTTCGTTTTTGTAATTGACTTTTTGGCTAAAATCGAAGAGTTGGAATGCTTTTTTCATGGCGCAAAATTAAACAAATAATACGCAAAAAAGAACAAACCTTTTATAGTATAAAAAGTGCAGAAAGCCTCTACGAGACATAAACAGCTAAATCAGGCTAACTGTTCGAGAAGAAAGAGAAAAAGTGAAAGTATAAAATCTATCATTTAAGTATTATTTTTAAAATTAAAATATCACACAAAATACTTACAAAAAAAGTAAACATGTTAGCGTATTTACACCTGATTTAAAATGCAAATTATTCTAATCTCACGCAGGTATAACCTAAACCGCTTACTTGGCTCATTACATTATTACATTGCAAATCAAAGCCTTCCACTCTTAATATCTTATCACAATCTTCCAAATCAAAATTAATTTTATAATTTGGAAAATGGTTTTGCATTACTGCAATGATATAATCTCCATCAGATTTTTTCTGAACGTTGGTTTTAAAAATTTCAACTACCATTTCTTCTTCTTTTAATTCTTTTAATTGGTGCATTTTACTTTCGATTAAAAAGATTATATGAAACTCCAAATCTAAAATACCCTTGCGTATCTTCTTTCTGATCGTAAACATATCGGTTTGTTCGCTCTCCTTTTTCTGTAAGTCGGGCACTTACCACATTGTTAAAACCACCTTTTGCAAATGCAATCAGTTTTGGAGTAAAACTGTATTCATAAGTAATTCCAGATTTTAATTCTAACTGGTTCAGTTCATAAACGCCTTTTAAGTCTGGAGTATCCAAATTCAAGTAAAAACTTTCTGTATTTAATTCTGTTCCTAACGAAATTCTTCCGTTTTCTAACAATTCTCTTCTAAACAATATACGCTGAGGCAAAATAAAGTCCATATCCCATTTCGATTGTTTGAATTTATGGTTTATAGAAAAAAGCGGCGTAACAGGTACAATCGATGATGGATCGAGCAATACTAAAGCCCCAGCGGTAATGGTTGTTGAGGGTGTTCTTTTAAGCACTAAAACTGCCGATGCAAAACCTTTTAAACGCTGCAACTTTTCTTCGTCGCCATCAATTGTCGTCGTTGCATTGTAAATAACTGGTTTCTTAAAAAGTGTCGACATATAAGTTGCTGTAAATGCCCCAGCCCAATAATGAATTTCCTGACTATCTTTTGCGTAAGTCTGATTGGTTTGATAATTATAAACATCTCCAAATCCAAAATTTTCATATTTATAGCGAAGCGAAGTCGTTAAAACTAACTTTTTAGATTTTGAAGCATAAAACGGAAGGTTGAAAGCTGCCTTGAAACGATTATGATCTTCGATTCTTCCTCTTTCAAATTTATTTCCAAACAATTTCGAATCGTAATTTGATGGTCCTAAAGCTTCATATTGCACATCAAAAGTTCGTGTATTCGGAAATTTATCAACCACGGCTTTTGCAAAGGTTTTTACACCCGGCTCTTTTTCTTGAGCCATTATTTGAAAAGCAGATAAAACGAACACAAACGACATGATTTTAGATTTCATAAATTAGAATAAATTATTTCGGGATATAGATAAAACTTGAATCCAAAAGTAGTTGACATGTCTCTCATATAATAGCAATTTTATACCAATGGCGTATGATTTATACGAATGGCGTTGGTATAAATTATCGCTTTCAAATGATTATAAACTATACGATTATAGTATTTTTGCCGTTATGACAATCGCAAAAATCTACCAAAACTTTTTTCTACGAAATCTTCTCGTAAACGCACTTGTTTATTTAGTCATTCTGGCTTGTGTTTACGACGAAATAAAACTCGATGGACATAGCTGGTCTTATATTCTCAGCAAAATTGCAGTGGGATATTTTCCGTGTATTGTCTGGATTACAATTTTCAACATCTGCATTATAAAACCATTTCTGTTTCATAAAAAGTTCAAAATCTTTTTTACGCTTCTTGCTGTTTATTGGACTGGTTTTTACTTTTTTATGAATTGGTTTTTCCCTCTTGTCGGATTAGGAAATTTCAAAACACTACAGATTTTATCGCTTATTATAAATGGCTCTTTCTTTTATTTTCTTCACATTGTGATTACCAAAAAAATGAGTCAGGCCGATAAAGACATTATGAATTTTAAATCTGAACTTTCGTTTTTAAAACAACAGCTGAATCCGCATTTTTTATTGAATGCTATGAATAATCTTTACGGAGAAGCTCTTGCAGAACCCGACAAAGTTCCCGACAGAATCTTGAATCTTTCAGACATGTTACGCTATCAAATTGAAGCTTCTAAAAAAGATTTTGTTTTAATGGAAGAAGAAATCGCCTTTATTAAAAAATATATCGAATATTATACGTTTAGAAACGAAAGACTAGCTGTAAAACAGAACATTGAAGGTTTAGACGATCAACTTGAGATTCCGCCTTTGTTCTTTCTTCCTTTGGTTGAAAATGCTGTGAAATTTTCTGCCGAAACTCCAGAACCGTTTATTAATTTGGATTTAAAAGTACGATGCCGAGGCGTTATTTTTACATTGAAAAACAATTATCTTGATTCGGGTTCGCGACTTTCGAGCACAGGAATCGGAATTGAAAATCTAAAAAGACGTTTGGAAGTTTACGGCTTAAAACACGATTTGAGCTGTAAAAAAGAGAAAAATATGTTTACCGTAAAATTGACCATATGGCACTTACCTACCGCTGTTTGATAATTGATGACGAATCGCCGGCACATAAAGCCTTGATTTCGCACATCTCCAAATTTGACGAACTGGAACATTCTGGAAGCGCTTTTAATGGTATGGAAGCCATAAAACTGCTTAACGAAAACCAATACGATATTATTTTTCTCGACATTAATATGCCTGTAATTTCGGGAGTAGAATTAATGGAATTGCAACCCAATCGTCCGCTTACGATTGTAACAACGGCTTATTCTGATTTTGCGCTTTCTGCTTACCAAAACGATGCGATTGATTACCTTTTAAAACCCATTTCGCCCGATAAATTTGCCAAAGCTATAGAAAAAGCCAAAACTTATTTTTCTGGAAACAGTCTTAAAAAAGAAGTTCGAACCAACGCAAAAGTGTTTTCGTATCGCCTTAACGGACAAAATATAGAAATGCCTCTTTGCGATATTCTCTATATTGAAAGTTTAGGAAACTACATGAAATTGTACAGCACCAAACTCAATTTACCGCATATTATTTATGGCTCGCTTTCTAGTATTGCTTCAGAAATTGACAGTGTAAATTTTGTACAAGTACATCGCTCGTATATTGTAAATACAGAAAAAATTACAAGTGTAACTTCGAAAACTTTAACGATGTGTAATAACGAAATAATTCCTGTGGGAAGGAAATATCAGATTCTACTAAACAATTTGCCTATTCGGTAATTGTTAGATAATTTTTGAAAAGCTCAACTTTTTTAAGTTGGGCTTTTTTGTTTTTTTATCGAGTTGTAAAATGCGTAAAAGTACTTGGTGACGAGTTTTTATTTATTGGTATAATTGTTTTGGAATAAATTTATTGGGTTACGGATTTCCGTAAAAAACACTATTAAAAAGTGGTAATATTTGTTGTCAATTTCGATAAAATCAATTCAATATAAAATGGAAAAATTTAGAAAAAAAACTATTAAAAAAGAAAATATTCCTTCTACTGATAAAGGAATTAAAGTACAAGATTTAATAAAACTTGTAGAAAGAAATGAATTCACAAATAAATTATTAAATCTTTTAGATTTTGAATCGATAAAAGATGAGTTTATTGAAATTAAAGGGGCTACAACATTATTTAATATTCAAAATTCCATTAACACGAGATATAAAAAAGAAGATCTGAAAAGCGAATTAAATAATATATCTCTATTTAATAATAAAGATTTTTCAATTAATTTTTACAATATAAATGATAACGAGTATTTCAGTGATTTGAAACTTAATAAAATTTCAACGACACCTATTTATTCTGCCCAAAGAGATTTTTTCTCGGGATTATTTCAGATGGATAAATATGCGACAAGACTTATAAATAAAGGATACAAAGAGATTGTAGAAACTAACCTTCAGTTATTAAAAGGTATTACTCAAACAATTAAGAAATATAGAATTTTACATGATAAAGTAGAAAACATCTTTTATTTAAGAGCAATTATTTCATTAAATAATTATTTCAACTACGATAACAATATTGCAATTGTTGTTGGCTTACTAACACTTCACAATGAAATGAAGAAAAGTAAAATAACTTATGGTTTACAATTATGTGAATATAATGAATCATTTATAAGAATGTTTTTTGAAAGTTCTGAAGTTAATAAATTAGAGAAAGTTGGTAATGTTAAAAATATTATTGAAGTATCTAATGATGAAATAAAAAGAGAAGCTTTAAAGTTTTCAGGAATATGCTCAATAATTTTTAAACATAAAGATATTGAGAAAGAATTATTTATAAAACCACAAGAAATAAAATCAAAAATCTTATCCATTAAGCATAATCAAATTCCTAAAACAGCAATTGAAGAGCTAGGCAACATTGAAAATTCAGAAAAAGTACATAAAAATTTATTTGAAGACATTTCAAAAATTGCAACTATAAAAGACCCTGAACAAATAAAATTTTTGGTCAAACGAAAAGTTGAAAAAGCGAAAAGTGAAGAAATAAAAAGATACAGAGCAGAGATATTACGAGAACTCAATCATAATGTTTCAAATTTAATTGAGCTTTTAAATGTATTTAAAAAAATAGAACTATTGGCAAATGAAGATATTGAAACCACTGAATACCTTCGTTTTTTAATGTATCAAGCTCTAGTTGAAAGGCGTTAAAATTAAAATTTATAATAAGGAAAAAGAGACTTTTTCACAAACGTCTCTTTTCCCATTTTTATAATATTTTATAAGCCTTTATTTAGTTTTAAGCAACTCCTCCAAATAAGAAATTTTCTCTTCTTCTGATTCCAATAAACGCTCATCAAGCTTTATTTTCATCATAAGATTCACTCTCAGTATTTCTTATTTCTAAACAACTCAGCAAGTACTCCAGTTGACCATAAAGCCAAAAAAATCAAAACGGGTTGAAAAAACAATCGTATTAAACGCGCTTGATCGGTGTCGAGTCCAAAGGCAGAAGTTCCGTTTAAATATTGCGCTATATTTCCTGGGAAAACTAAAACGTAAAATATCGCCAGCGTTATTCCTACTTTCACTTTATATTTCGTTAAAAATACCATTGCCAGACCTAAAGCAATTTCGACAATTCCAGAAAGTATAACTACCAAATCTTTGTCCAGAGGAACCCAATTGGGAACCTGCGCCTGAAAATCGGTTCTCTGAAAAGTAAAATGTCCTATTGCAGCGGTTATCATAAACAATCCCAAAAATATTCGAATAAAATTTTGAAGCTTTGAAGTTTTTATATTTTCCATAATGTAAAGATTAATTTCTAAATGAACTTTCTACCAAAATTACAATACCTAAAGTGAGATTTTTTGTATATTTTTAATAGCTCTTTTGTTTAATATCCATCTCCTTATAATTTAATATAGAAACACAAAAAGATTTCTTTGGTTGTTTGTTATCGATTAATATTCCTATCAAAATCATTTTTTTTCCTACATCTAACCCTCTTTCAAAATACACAAATTTGCGATTTTGTTAATTATTTTCTTAAAAAAAATAACGAATAAACTAACTTTTCCTACTTAATTATTTAAATTCGCCGCACAACCAACCAAAAGCTATTTATAAACCAATGAAATTTTTTAATTTTCTCAAAAGATCTACTACAAAATGCCCGAGATGCCTTGGAAAAAGATTTGTAGATTGGGATGATATACGCCGTTTAAACCGACAATTAAAATGGGTTCCTGCACCATGCGCCTACTGCGATGCAACGGGAAGGGTTCCGAAAGAAATGCTTTCGAAAGTTGCCATCGACTGCATGTATCTCACAATTGATTTACCAGAATCTGTAATAGAAAAAATAAAAGAAGGCGATCCTGAAACGGTCGAAAAAGGAAAACAACGCGAAGTTTTTGTAGATCATCTTATAGAATATTCCGAACATCATTTCCTTACTCAAAATCTGGATGCCGAAAGTATTGCCAATTTGTATTTAAAATTTGAAGCAGAGAAAGCTCCTTTTGCTGTAACGAAAGAAGAATTAATAAAATACATTCGAGGTGTAATTGAACTTAAAAAATCGGTACTACACTAACCTTTGCCATTCAACAGCACAAAATATTGAAACGTTTACAAAAACAGGTAAAAATACCTGTAGCCAACATTTTATTTATTGGTAATATTGTTGTGAATAACTTTTAGTTTCTATAAAGTTTTCTACTGAGAGAACTTCTTAATTTTTTGTCACTTTTTTTTTGGAACAGAAGTGAGATTTCAAGTCGCTGGTACCGATTGGAAATTTCACTTTTTTTTGTTTAACCGCAAAGAATACACAAAGTTCGCTAAGTTTTTTCTCTCGCAGATTTAGCAGATCTAACAGATTTTGTTTTTATCTCTTTAATTTGCAAAATCTGCGTGAAACTATTTTACCGCAAAGCTTTGTGAACTTTGCGATTGTAATACAATCCTATTGAAAAAAAACTTGCGCTCTTTGCGTTAAAAAATCATCACTATTAAATCAAAAACTTTTCAAAATCAAATTTCAGGCAGTATTTTTGCTTTCTGTAAATGCCATGAAATTTAAGTCCAAATGACTAGAGAACATTATATTCCGTTTAATAAAGAATTTTTACTGGAACAGCAAATTTCAGCTTTCGCTGAGGATCCAGAAAAGGTTAATAATTTTAAGAAGTTATTCGAAATTATCGAACATTATTATCATTACGAATCTTTCAATCTTAATAGAAATCTAAAACAGCATTACGCACTCTACGATCCAGATTTAAGCGAAAAAGAACGTGAACAATTTATCAATAAAAGCAATTTCCCTGTTTTTAAAGAAACATTACTGAAGGTTCTAGAACGTGGCAATTACTACAGAATCAATCAAAAAGCTTTAAACGAAGCGTTTAACGAATCTGATTTGATTGGCTTGAATCTTTCTATTGATTTTAATGCTTTTAAAGATTTCGAACTCTACGCGCGCGGGCATCATAAAGCAAAAGAAAAGGTCAAAAAATACTTTTTTTGGACCAAAGAAGTCGAAATTGAATATTATGATCGCGTTCTGATTTACTTGAATTACAGCGATGCAGATTATCTAAAACAAAAGAAAGTTAAATTAGGAAAAATGCCAATTGATCCAGGTTCTATTGCGTTGAAAATCTTTAAACGTGTACCTAAAAACGATCTAGAAACAGTTTTTCCAAATGCCATTCCAAAAATGTCTTTGAAGGATAAATTACTGCTTTGGGTTCCTGGTGTTTTTGGTGGACTTTCTTTATTAAGTGCCAAAGTGATTCCGGCCTTGATTAATATGTACGATGCTTATGAAACAGGCGAAACGATCGATTTATTAAACAGCAAAACTTCGTTAAATCAAGGTTTAATTGCGCTGGGAATTTTGGGAGCGTATTGTTTTCGCCAATACAACAACTTCGTCAACAAAAAGATTAGATATTCTAAAACGCTTTCAGACAGTTTGTATTTTAAAAATGTCGGAAACAACAGCGGGGCATTTTATTCTTTATTGAATTCTTCTGAAGAAGAAGCTTTAAAAGAAACTATTCTCGCGTATACTTTTTTACACGAAAGTGAAGAATCTTTAACCTCTGAAGAGTTAGACAATCAAATTGAATCTTGGTTTCAAACCAAACTAAATGCCGATTTGGATTTTGACGTAAACGATGCTTTACTAAAACTAAAAAGCATTGGTTTAGGAACAGAAACAAACGGAAAATGGAATGTGGTTCCGCTCAACGAAGCTCTTGTTGCCATTGATGAATTATGGGACAATGTTTTTCAGTACAATCAGAAAGTTGATTCTTTAAAAAATTAAAAATGTATAACTACAAATGTTCTTGCTGCGGAGAAGTTTTTGACGAAATGCCGTTGTGTTTTGGAAATGAATTTCCTGCCTATTATTTTTCCATTCCACCCGAAGAAAGAGAACAAAGAATTGAATACGGAGGAAGCTGGTGTTATATCGATGAAGAACATTTTTTTCATCGTGGCAGATTAACCATTCCTATTATTGATTATCACGAAGATTTGGTTTTTAATGTATGGACTACAATAAGCGAAGATAATTTCTGCCTACGAATGGATTTATGGGAAGATCCAAACCGAGTAAATCAAGAACCTTATTTCGGATGGATGCAAACAGATGTGCCTACTTATGGCAAAACTATTTCGCTCAAAGCAGTTGCCATCGAACAAGAATTAGGTTTAATTCCTGAAATTAAAATGATCGAAGAAAATCATCCTTTGACCATCGATCAAGAAAACGGAATTACATTAGAAAAAGCCATTTCGATTGTGGATCAAATAATGAAAATACAGCACGGTAAAACCTAAAAGAAATTTCATTAGATTTACGCATCTAACCTTAAAACCACAAACAATGAGAACATTAGATCAATGGTTTGCAGAATATGCCGTAAGTCATCAAAACCCAAAAAACAAAGCGATACATTATATTTGTGTTCCCGCTATTTTCTTTTCGATCGTTGGTTTACTTATGAGTATTCCGAGTACTATAATCGCTAATACACTACAATTAAATGCTCCTATTGTTGAAAATTGGGCTTTTTTAGTATTACTTTTTGTTCTTGTTTTTTATATCAGATTATCAATTGCAATGGCGGTTAAAATTGCCATTTTTTCTATTCTTTGCTTAATTGCCAATTATTATATCTCGCAATTTCTTCCATTATGGATTTTCTCGCTTGGCGTTTTCGCTTTGGCATGGGTTGGACAATTTTACGGACATAATATTGAAGGGAAAAAACCTTCTTTCCTGAAAGATCTTCAGTTTCTATTGATTGGTCCTGCTTGGGTTGTCGAGAATTTATTTTCGAAGAGATAAAATTTACCTATTTCTTAAATATTAAAAAATTACCAATCAATTAAAAAATCAATGAAGCACTTTTACATTTTTTTCTTTTTTCTACTAAGCACCATTATTTTACATGCTCAAACCAGTAAAAACAAAGAAGCCAAACTAATTATTTTAAATGATAGTTTAACGCTTAAACAATATGAAAGCATTGTAACCAAAGAAATTCAAAACGGAAAAATCCCTATCTTATATTTTAGCGCAACTTGGTGCGGGCCTTGTGTTCAATTCAAAAAAAAGCTTAAGGAAGACAAAGCTTTTAGTGCCAAATTAAAAGACTATACTTTCATTCAAGCCGATTTATCTGATCTTAACACTTGCGATAACAACACGCTTTTAGGAAACATATTGGGCTGTAGAAATTGGCATGGTTCGGTACCAAGATTTTCAAAAGTAGATAAAAACGGATTTGAGATAAATACCATTATGGGATCTGGCTGGTTTATGCAACAACCTTTACGAACCGATGAATTTATCAGCAGAATCATGATTCCGAACAAAGACAGTTATATTTTTCCAAATCTAAAATAACAATGTTAAAAGGGCAAAATCTTATTTTGTCCTTTTTTTACGACTAAAATTTGCTCCAAATATTTTTTATATTAGCCTAATGAATTAATTCAAAACATGAGAAAATTATCTACCCTGTTAGCATTCGGAATCTTATTTTCTGCCTGCAAGAAAAATGACGAAAAAACGATTTCCAGTATCAATAAAGTAAAAACTGATAGTGCAAAAGTGCAACCTGTAGCAAATGAAACATCAGATTCTGGATTATTGGAACAATTTTCTAAAAGGAAAAATGAAGTCGTTCTCCAATTAAAATCAATACAAGATAAAGAAGCTGCAAATGCACTGTACGAAAAGTATTTTGAAGAAAGCGGTTCTTTATTGCAAGAAATAGCCGGAAAAGAATCTGGAGTATTGGATAAATTTTATCATGAAGATGTAGCAAGCAAAAAAGCGGTAAAACTTTTAGGAGAAAAGCTTTCTCAGCATCAATTAGAATTTTCTGAAATTGGAGAAGGATACGTTGAAATAGATCCTCTTCCTGATTTCTATTACAAGATTTTTAAAAACTATGTAACAGATGACTACAAAGATTATTTGTATTTAAAAAGTGAAGAAAATAAGTCGCTTTATTCTGCAGATGCTGGACTTGTAATTTCTTTTAAAGATTTGGGAGATCGAGTAATTTCATGGGAAAATTTTATGACCAAATATCCTAATTCAAAACTGATTGCATCTGTAAAAGAAGAATACAAAAATTATCAAATGGATTATCTGGTTGGTCAAGACAATACGCCAACAGCCGAAAGATCTTCTGATGAAAAATATATTTATCCAGAAAACATTCAAGAGTTTAATCGTTTCTTGAAAAAATATCCAAACAGCCCAACGGTTCCTTTAGTCAATTTGTTTCTAGAGAACTTTAAGAGTGAGAGCATTTTTGATATTTTAAGAGCTGAACAGGATAAATTGTAATCTGAGATATCAAAACTAAGACCTCTCAGTTTTTATTTTTTCGCGATGTTGCATTCCCCATTTTGTCATTGCTTCTACAACTTCTTGCAATGTTTGACTATAAGGAAGTAACTCATATTCAATACTAACAGGATATCCAACAGCCACTTTTTTCACAATAAAACCATTAATTTCTAATTCTTTTAATTCACTAGAAAGAACTCTTGCTGAAATACCAGTCACCTGTCGTTGAATCTCAGTAAATCTTTTATTTCCTCTAGCCATTGAAATTATAATCATTAATTTCCATTTACCTCCAATTGCATAAAGGGCATCAGAAACAGCCATTAAAACTGTATTACATTCGTCGCTAAATGCCTTATTGTCAATCTCTTTTTTAGAAGAATCTTTCATAATACGTTTTTGTAAGTCACTAACCTTTAGGTAACAACTAATAAATTGTAAGCGAATATAAAATAATTTTGCTTTAATAATTTAAAAAATATACAAATCATGACATTAGAAATTTTAAAAATTAAAGAAGAATTAAGAGCCTTAATCGATGATTATGCAACTTTAGGAGACGAAAAAAAAATTGCGCAAGTAATGGATTTATTTACTCCAGATGTAAAATACGATGTTTATATGAACAACTCATTAGTATCATCTGTTTCTGGAAGAGAAAATATGGAGAGCGATTTTAATAAACATGCAGCAGAAGTGAAAACTTATTTTACATTAAATGGACAACATAAAGTAATCATTAATGAAAGCACTGCTACAGGAGTTTCTTTTTCTCAATTAAAAATGGTCAGAGAAAATGAAGGAAAAAATATTCTATCTGACTACAGTGTAAAATATGAAGACAAATATGTTTTTCAAGATGGAAAATGGCTGATAAAAGAGCGAATAGGCCATTTCTTAATCATTGAAACAAAAACTTTAAATTAAATGAATTTTAATGAAAACAATAAAGATAATTACTGTTTTACTTACATCCTTAACTAGTGCTATAGTAATAGCAAGTGGGTTAATGAAAGTTATTCATTTACCTTGGTCTGTAGATGGTTTAGTCAAATTTAATTTACCACACTCCGCAACAGTATTGGGATTAATAGAGGTAACTTCTGCGATCTTGTTTATCTTTCCAAAAACAATGCGTATTGGATTTATTCTCCTCTCCTGTTATTTTTCAGGAGCAATGGCAACAGAGCTATCACATGATGGCTCGATGATCAATCCAGGAATACCTTTAGTTTTAATTTGGATTACGGCATATCTTAGAGACAATAGTCTATTTTTAGCTCCGACGAAATCCTTGTAATTCTCTGTCTGTTTGTTTTAGTAAAACAAAATCCAGTCAGAAAGAGAAGATAATTTTCGAACCATAAAAAAAGCCTGAGAATCTAAATTCTCAGGCTTTTCAATTTAATTAAATTTCAAAACTCCTACAGGATCATTTAGAAATACTTTATTCTAAAATTAAATTGTAAACCACTATCTGTAAAAGAAAATGAGACAATAAATGATAGCTTCATTAAATTTGAATTTAGTTAGTTTTTATTTTATTGAAACTTTAGAATATATCACAGTAATTTTATTGGTATATAAATATCTATTATGTGATGATTTTCAGGATGTGATTTAGGATCATTTAGATGACTTAAAAAGAAATTTCTATTATCGGGCTGATAGCCGTTTTCTTCAAACCAAACTTCATAAATATATTTCCAAGTTTTAAAACATTCAGAGATGGGTGCTTCTTTATGAAAAACAGCATATAACCCACCACTTATTTTGGTATTGCCAATTATTCCTTCTCCGATTATATTATCAGGAACAGACAAACATACATCTGCCTGAAGCATTCCAGATAAATTAGCATTACTTCTATACACTGTTAATGCCTTGGTTTCAGGAAAATTAACCAAATTTCTGGGAACAGCCCAGCTAAAAAGCTGTTCAAACATCTTACCAAATGTTTCACTATCGTGATTATGGACATTGAGGTTTCTAATGTAAATAACATTAAACTCCTCCATTTTTTTGATTTCGAAATCAAGTTTTACTATTTCACTCATTTCACTTTTTTTTAAATTGTTTAATTTGAGTGCAAGGTAGTCTTCGATTTTTGACTGCGCTTTTCCAATATTGCTATCAGTTATACGAATATTGCTATTTTTATACTGTTTTCGCCATTCGCTAGGAGTTTGATTTTTGACTTCACGAAAAGTCCTTGAAAAAGACGAGATATTTACAAAACCACAATCATTAGCTATATCGCTAATTGTTTTGGAAGGATTGTTCATTAAAAAAAACAAGGCTCTTTCAATCTTTGCATTTTTTATGAACTCATTGATTGTTTTTCCTGTAACTGACTTAAAAATTCTATGAAAATGAAATTTTGAAAAATTGGAAAGAAGAGCTAATTTTTCTAAAGAAAGTTCTTCATGAAGATTTTCCTTAATATAATCTATGCTTTTATTAATCCTAAAGTAATACTCTTTTATAGACTCTTCCTTTGTCATTCTTGTTGCTCTATAGTTTCTTTTAACCAAATATTTTAGATGCTCGAACAGATATTGAAGACAAAGTTAAGGATGTATTAGAAATTTAATCGTTTAAGCAAAATTATTATCTCTGCCATTTAATTTAAAGCATCAAAAAAGCCTGAGAATCTAAATTCTCAGGCTTTTCAATTTTACAGTGACCCCGGAGGGGTTCGAACCCCCAACCCTCAGAGCCGAAATCTGATATTCTATCCAGTTGAACTACGAGGTCGATTTATTTATTCTTTCAGATTGCAGATTTTAGTTTGCTTATTGAAATCTAAAATCTACACTCTAAAATCTAAAATTATTTATGACAATAATTTTTTCACAATTGTAGAAATGGTTTTTCCTTCAGCAGTTCCGCCTAATTGAGCAGATGCTAATCCCATTACTTTACCCATTGAAGCAATTCCAGAAGCTCCTGTTTCAGCAATGATTTTTGCTATTACAGCTTCTACTTCTTCTTCGCTTAATTGAGCTGGTAAAAACTTCTCGATTACAGCAACTTGAGCCAATTCTGGTTCTGCTAAATCTGGACGGTTTTGCTCTGTAAAGATTCTTGCGCTTTCTTTACGAGTTTTAACCAACCTTTGAAGTAATTTGATTTCGTCATCTTCAGACAAATCTTCTTTAGATCCAGAAGCCGTTGAAGCCAATAATAATTCTGATTTAACAGCTCTTAATGCCTCTAAAGCTACAGTATCTTTTGCTTTCATGGCCGTTTTAATTTCGTCCATGATTTGTGTTTGTAAACTCATGTTATGTTTTATTTAAAATAAGCCCAAGCCTATTATTGATATATTAATTTGGAATTTGTTCTCGACTTCGCTCGAACAGACAATAAGATTCACTTTAAAAACCTATTTAGGAAGTCAAATTTTGAAATTCTGTGCGAAGATAAAAAAAATAACCCGAAAATTAAATCCAATTTTCGGGTTACCAAATATTATGATTCTAAAATTAATCTACGTTATCGTGCAAAAATGAATTGTTTGAACGTAATTGCAAATCGTTGTTACTGTCTGTTCCAACAGAAATTCTAGAATTTGTAGTGTTAGATTGTGAATTAGATAAATCGATTCCTAATCTTTTGTAAGCTGGCTCTTTTTCCAACTCATCAATTCTAGAAACATTGTTATGGAATTTATAGTTAAACTCTTTTAGTTTCTTTCTTCTTTCTTCAGCTCTTAAACGCAATGTTTCTTCAATAGTCAATTCTAACGGAGAAACTTCAGAAGTTGTAGAGAAATCAGGTTGACTAGTAAAATCAGGTCTTGGTTTCAATGTGATGTTCAATTCCTCTGGAATTGCATCTTCAACTACTTTTTCAACTGGTTTAGAAGACAATAAATCATTTTCAACTTCCATATATTCTTCAAGAGAATATTTAATAATTCCGTTATCTGAAACTTCAGTTACAGGAACAAATTGAACTGGATCGTTTACTTTAATATCACGAGTTTCGTTTGTTAATTCAAATAAAACTCTGTTATCTTCAACAACTGGCTCTCTTTTTATAGGCTCTTGTTTGAACAAAGGAAGATCAAAAGAAAAGGTTGTTTGTTCTTCTCTTTCAAATACTCTTTGTTGCTGTACTGGTTGCTGTTGCACCGGTGGTTGCTGTACTTCTCTTGCTGCTGGAACTTCAGGAGCAGAAATTGTAAAGTCAATATCTGTAATTGGTGAAACAATTTCGAAAGTCACGTCTAAATTTTTGATAAACTCAGACATAACCACTAACTCATCCTGATTGATAGCTGGAGCAACAGCTTTTGGAGCAGTTGGAGCAAATGTTTCATCATCATCAATTAAATCAAAAACAACTTTATCTTCAACTTTTGCTGTTGGTGTGTCAACAGTTAAATCGAAAGACGCAATTGGTTTATTCGTTAGATTATGAACGCTTCTTTGCTCATCTTCTAATGTATGAATGATTTTCTTTGGTTCTGTATTTACAATTTCATTTTGTTGTTCAACATCAAAACCTGTAGCGATAATAGTTACAGCAATGGCTTCACCAAGACTTTCGTCTTCACCAACTCCCATGATAATATTTGCGTTGTAACCCGCTTCATCTTGAATGTGATCGTTGATTTCTCCAATTTCGTCAAGAGTAATCTCATTAGTCCCAGAAACGATAAGCAACAATACATTTTTGGCACCAGTAATTTTGTTATCATTCAACAATGGAGAATCCAAAGCTGAAACGATAGCATCTTTAGCTCTGTTTTCGCCTTCAGCTACAGAAGACCCCATTATAGCAGTCCCACTGTTAGCCAAAACAGTTTTCGCGTCACGTAAATCGATATTCTGAGTATAGTGGTGCGTAATTACTTCAGCAATACCTCTAGAGGCTGTTGCTAAAACTTCATCCGCTTTAGAGAATCCTGCTTTAAAACCAAGATTTCCGTATACTTCTCTTAATTTATTGTTGTTGATTACAATCAAAGAATCGACTTGCTTACGCAATTTCTCGATTCCAATAATAGCTTGCTCCTGACGTACTTTCCCTTCAAATTGAAAAGGAATCGTCACGATACCAACTGTCAATATTTCTCTTTCTTTTGCTAATTGCGCAATTACCGGAGCTGCACCAGTTCCAGTTCCTCCACCCATACCAGCAGTAATAAATACCATCTTAGTACCACGGTCCAACATTTTTTCAATATCAGAGATACTTTCGATTGCAGACTGCTGTCCAACGTCTGGGTTTGCTCCTGCTCCTAACCCCTCAGTTAAGTTAACTCCTAACTGAATTTTATTAGGCACCGAACTATTTTGAAGCGCTTGCGAATCGGTATTACAAACGATAAAATCTACGCCTTTAATACCTTGTTTAAACATGTGGTTAATTGCGTTACTTCCGCCTCCACCTACACCTATTACTTTGATAACATTTGATTGATTTTTTGGTAAATCAAATGAAATACTTCCAAATTCTGAGTTGCTCATCATCTTTTTGGTTTTTTAATTCTTATTAAGTACATTTTTTACTTCTTGACTTGGGGCAAGAAATAATCCTTCTCTTTTTATTATTCTGCGTTGTCTAAAAATTCTTTGATTTTGTCGACATATCGATCAAAAAATGATCTTCTTATTTTTGTTTCTGTAGATTCATTCTTAGGTGCCCTCTGACTAACAACTTCTTCAGGTTCTTCAATAGTTTCTACTCTTTCAACGTAGTTTTCTTCAACTTCGTATCGCTGCACTGGCGGAGCCGTTCTGTAAACAACTTTTGGCTGTTCCTGAACCATTTCTAATCTTACAGCACTTTGCGAACTGTTTTCGATACTGTTCATTACTAATCCAACTGCTGTTGCAAATAACGGACTAGATATTTCTTCTCCTGAGTTTCCTGCCAAATGCTCGTTTGGATATCCAATTCTAGTATCCATTCCTGTAATGTATTCTACCAGTTGTTTAATGTGCTTTAATTGTGCACCACCACCTGTTAATACAATTCCAGCGATTAGCTTTTTACGAGGATCTTCGTGTCCGTAAGCTTTGATTTCTGCAAAAACTTGTTCTACAATTTCCACAACTCTTGCGTGGATAATTTTAGATAAATTTTTAAGCGAAATTTCTTTTGGCTCTCTTCCTCTTAAACCTGGAATAGAAACGATCTCGTTATCTTTATTTTCACCTGGCCAAGCAGATCCAAATTTGATTTTTAAAAGCTCAGCTTGTTTTTCAATAATCGAACAGCCTTCTTTGATATCATCTGTAATTACATTTCCTCCGAAAGGAATTACTGCTGTGTGACGGATAATACCATCTTTGAAAATCGCCAAATCTGTTGTTCCACCACCAATATCGATAAGTGCAACACCAGCTTCTTTTTCTTCCTGACTTAAAACAGCATCAGCAGAAGCTAACGGTTCTAATGTCAAACCAGACAATTCAATTCCTGAACTTTGAATACATCTTCCAACATTTCTGATAGAAGACGCTTGTCCAACTACAACGTGAAAACTAGATTCTAATCTTCCGCCGTACATACCAATTGGTTCTTTAATCTCAGATTGCCCGTCGATTTTGAACTCTTGCGGTAAAACGTGAATAATTTCTTCTCCTGGTAACATGGCCAGTTTGTTTACCTGATCGATTAGAAGTTGAATATCTTTTTCGCCAATTACTTCCTCAGGATTATTTCTGCTGATGTAATCGGTATGTTGAATACTTCTGATATGTTGTCCGGCAATCCCCACAACCACATCTTTAATTTTGTATCCTGAATTATTTTCTGCTTCGATTATCGCTTGTTGAATCGATTGAATCGTCTGCGTAATGTTGTTTACTACTCCTCTGGCAACACCCAAACTTTTGGATTTACCAATGCCCAAAATCTCCAACTTACCATATTCATTTTTTTTGCCAATCATGGCAACGATTTTGGTTGTTCCAATATCTAGACCTACTGCAATGTTATCTTTTTCCATTTTCTATTATTTAGTGCAAACTACTTGTTCCGTAAACCTAAGGTCAATTTTTTTGTATTTGTATAACGAACTATCTAAAACTGCTTTTTGAAAGAAAGCTTTATAGTTTCTAAATTTCTTATCAACATTCATCGTTCTTCCGAAATCTATGAAGTAATCATAGTTACGATTAAACATTTTTAAGCTTCCATTCGGCATAATCTCTATAGCAATGATGTTTTTTTTCAAAAACGCATCGTCGTAAATTGTGCGAAATAAAGCTGCTAAATCTTCGTTATTTTTTGCATTAATTGCCCCTGAAACAAGAGGAACTCGCGCAGTGAAATTGTCTGACAAAGGCATTTTATTACCCTCATAGTCAATATAAAAAGAAGCAGCGCCGTCATAAACTCTTGCTATGGGCGTCTTCTGTTTTACTACTGCTTTTAGAACGCCATCGATACTTACAAAAACATTTGACTTCTCAATCATGTCTTGCGTATCGAGGGTTTTCTCTATCTTATTCAAATCTAGTTCATCTTTTCTAATACTGGAAGCGTCTCTTTTATTTTCTATCAACAATTTATTAACCGTTTCCGGCTTCACAAAAAGCGTATTTTCTCCTACAAAAACAACCATAGATTTTCTCAATTTTCGATCGCCATTTCTATGTTGAGCGAAGGAATACAGAAACAAAACCAGTCCGAAAATAAGTACTAATCTAATATTTGACCAATTAAATATTTTCATTTAAAATCTTTTTAATTGACGGAACCATTTCTCCCAGATCACCAGCTCCAATTGTTACAATAATAGGCGCATCACTGGCTTTGATTTCACCTAATAAATCTTCTTTTGCAACAATTTTTTTGTTCGAATTTGTCATTTTACCCAAAAGCCACTCAGAAGTCACTCCTTCCATCGGAAGCTCTCTTGCAGGGTAAATATCCATCAAAAACACTTCATCAAACTGCGATAAGCTTTCTGCAAATCCGTCAACGAAATCTCTTGTTCTGCTGAACAAATGCGGTTGGAAAATCGCTAGAACTTTACGTCCAGGATATAATTCTCTAACTGCCTGATGAACAGCATTTATTTCTGTCGGATGATGTGCATAATCATCAATATATACTAAATTTTCACTCTTAATTTGATATGAAAAACGTCTTCTAATCCCGCTGAATGAAGCAATAGCTTTTGCAATGGAATCGGTTGGGGTGCCATAAGTTTTAGCCATCGCAATAGCCATCAATCCATTCATTAAATTGTGCTTTCCTGGCAATCCGAAACGTAAATCTTTTATAATTTCTGATGGCGTCTGCACATCAAAAACATAAGCCCCATCTTCGATTCGAACATTATAAGCCTTATATACAGCATCTTCATTTATAGAACATTGAACACCATCTAAAGGCAATTCTTTGGTTATAAAGAGATTGTTTTTATCTTCAACTTTAGAAGCAAATTCTCTAAATGAAGCTTGAATTGCATCACTAGTTCCATAAATATCCAAATGATCGGCATCCATAGAAGTCACACAAGCGATATCTGGACGTAAATGCAAGAATGATCTATCAAACTCATCTGCTTCTACAACCGTTACGGTTTTTCCGCTTCCGATTAAATTCGAATTGTAATTTTCTACAATTCCTCCAATGAAAGCTGTTACATCTGCACCGCTTTGAAACAAAATATGTCCCAAAATACTTGACGTTGTCGTTTTCCCGTGCGTACCTGCAACTGCAAAACAGAAAGTATCTTTACTTATAATTCCAAGAACTTCTGCACGTTTTTTAACCACGTAATTTCTTTCGATAAAATAATTCCATTCTGAGTGCGTTTTTGGAACCGCCGGCGTATAAATCACCAAAGTATTCTCCACATAATAATCACTCGGAATTAAATTAATATTATCCTCAAAATGAATATCAATACCACTTTCAATCAATTCATTAGTTAGCATAGAAGGCGTTTTATCGTAGCCTGAAACTTGTTTTCCAATAAACTTGAAATAACGAGCCAGAGCACTCATTCCGATTCCTCCGATACCAATAAAATAAACGTTTTGTATTTGATTTAAATTCATTTTTATTTGCTTTAAGCCTACGCTTTATTTACTTCTTAATTAATTTCACAATCTCTGCGACGATAGCCTGAGTTGCTTTTGGCATTGCCAACTTTTTAATATTATCACTCAACTGTTTTTGTTTTCCCTGATCTTTCAGCAGCGCTTCAAAAACAATGCTAAACTGATTGTCAAGTTCAGATTCTTTCAACAAAATTGCACCTTTAGCATCTACAATTGCTTGCGCATTTTTAGTTTGGTGATCCTCAGCTACATTTGGCGATGGAATAAAAATCACTGGTTTTCCAACGATGCACAATTCTGACACTGATGAAGCACCTGCACGTGAAATTATGACATCTGCGGCTGCGTAAACAAAATCCATTCTTTCAATAAAATCAACCACTTTTACATTTGGCTGATTGTATTTTTTATAATCTTCAAAATATAATTTCCCACATTGCCAGATTACCTGTACCTCTTGAGAAAGAAAATTTTGCAATTCTTTTTCGATTAACTGATTGATTCTTCTTGCGCCTAAACTTCCTCCTAGAACCAATAATGTTTTCTTATTTGGATCTAAGCCATAGAATGCAATTGCCTCGTCACGTTTGCTTTCAATATCAATTAAATCCTGACGAACTGGGTTTCCTGTTAGAACAATTTTCTCTTTTGGAAAAAAGCGCTCTAAATTTTGATACGCCACACAAATTGCACTTGCTTTCTTGCTCAACAATTTGTTTGTAATTCCTGGAAAAGAATTTTGCTCTTGAACAACCGTTGGAATTCCTGCCGAACCCGCCGCTTGCAATAAAGGTCCGCTGGCAAAACCACCCGTTCCGATTACTACATTTGGCTTGAATTTTTTAATAATTCTTTTTGATTCCAATAAGCTGCTTGCCAACTTAAGAGGAAACATCATATTTTGTAAAGTCAGTTTTCGCTGTAAACCTGCAATCCAAAGACCTTTAATTTCATAACCTGCCTGAGGTACTTTCTGCATTTCCATTTTATCTTTGGCTCCTACAAAAAGAAATTCTGCATCAGGAAATTGTAATTTTAATTCGTTTGCAATCGCAATCGCAGGATAGATATGTCCTCCTGTTCCTCCTCCGCTAAGTATGAATTTATACTTTGTCATCTCTCTAAAAATTACAACTTTTTAAAAAATTATTATATTTTAACTCTATTTGTTTAGAACCGCATTCATTGGATTTCTAGAATTATCTTCTATCGAATAAGCTGGCTCTTCATCATAAATCTCTTGAGGAATCACATCGTCTTCTGCCAGTTCTTTATCTATTAATCGTTGTAAAGCTTCTTTTCTTTTTTCCTTTTCTAATTTCTCCTCAGCAATTTCATCTTCTTTTTTCGTCACGCTAATGATAATTCCTAGCCCAAGACAAGTCATCCAAATCGAACTACCTCCACTACTGATTAAAGGAAGCGTCTGCCCTGTAACTGGCAATAACTCTACTGCAACCGCCATATTAATCATCGCCTGAAATATCATCGGAAATCCGACACCGACGACAACTAATTTCCCAAATAAAGTAGGCGCTTTATGAGAAGCAATTACAAATCGGAACAAAAGCAATAAATACAAAATCACTATCGAAACTCCTCCTACTAACCCATATTCTTCTACAATAATGGCATAAATAAAATCGGAAGAAGATTGTGGTAAAAAGTTCTTCTGAACACTTTTTCCTGGTCCTAATCCTCCTAATTTTCCTGAGGCTATTGCAATTTTTGCTTTTTCGATCTGATAATCGTCTTCGTCTGGCTTATCAGTGGTAAAGTTCGCAATACGACTTTCCCAAGTTGAAACCCTACTGAAGAATCTTGAATCTGGAAAAGCTTTTGCTACCAAAAGGAAAAACGCCAACATTGCAATTCCTGAACCAATTATAAAAGCTATATATTTTAACGGATACTTTCCAATAAATGTCAACATCAAAACCATTGAAAAGATTAACGCTGTGGTTGAAAAGTTCGCTGGTAAAATCAATATTAATGTGATAAATACCGGAAGCCAAAGTTGAATTAACGAGGTTTGAAAAGGCTCATTTTCTTCTTTCGTTTTGGATAAATATCGTGCCACATAAATAAACAAAACGATTGCTGCCAATGTTGACGTCTGAAACGTGATTCCGATAAACGGTACCTGAATCCAACGGCTTGCATTTGCTCCCGCAATTACGGTTCCTTTTAAAAGTGTATAGGTTAATAAAATCCAAACGACTGGAAGCGCAATTTTAGAAATCGCTCTAAAATAATGGTAGGGAACTCTATGCACCCAGTAAATGATTAAAAAACCGATGCAAATATGCGCCAAGTGTTTTACCAAATATCCTAATGTATTTCCTGTTCCGTGCCCGATATAAGCCAAATTACTACTCGCACTAAAAACAGGCATAAACGAAAACAAAGCCAATAAAGCCACGAATGACCATATTACTCTATCTCCTTTTAATTTGTTAACGAGTTCCTTCATTTTAGATTTTTGATTTTAGATTTTAGATTATTTTTAAAATCTTCGATTTTTTTATTTATTGATTCTACTGTTTACTGTTTTTAGACTGCTTACAAAAATTGCAGTTAATTCATTTGCTTCTTTAAATGCTATTTCCAATTCTTCTTTGGCCAACCACATTTTTTCTTTTATGATTTCAATCCAAAATAAAGTTTCATCAGCTTCCTCTAAAACTATATTCATTTTGGCAATAAATTCTCGATCACTTCGGGCTCTGCATACGGCTCGATAATTTGCTCCGACAGACGTTCCGCTCCTTACAATTTGACTTGCGATAGATCTCACCACATTGGTGTTTGGAAGCTTTTCTGCTAAATCAATTATCATCAAAGAAAACTTCTTTGTTCTCATCTTCATTTCATTCGTCGTCATAATCAAAAGAACTTATTTGAATTCAAAGATTGGAAACAATCTAAAATCTGAACTCTAAAATCAAAAATTATAAATTGTGCACTGCTTGTTTAAATTGCTTTCCTCTGTCTTCGTAGTTTTCGAATAAATCGAAACTTGCACAAGCTGGAGACAATAAAACAGTATCACCTTTTTCTGTTAATCTTTGAGCAGTTTTTACTGCATCATTCATATTGTTTACTTCAACCATAATGTCAACAACGTTTCCAAAAGCATCGATAATTTTACGATTATCGATTCCAAGGCAAATAATTGCTTTTACTTTTTCGCGTACTAATGACATTAATTCGTTGTAATCATTTCCTTTGTCAACACCTCCTACAATCCATACTGTTGGAGCGTTCATACTGTCTAAAGCAAAGAAAGTAGCATTTACGTTTGTTGCTTTTGAATCGTTGATATATTGAACGTTTTGTATTTTTAATACTTTTTCTAAACGGTGTTCAACACCTTGGAAATTAGATAGACTTTCACGAATCGTTGCATTTCTGATTTGCATCAATTTAGCTACAGAGCTTGCTGCCATGGCGTTTTTCATATTATGTTTTCCTTCTAACGCAATGTGTTCTGTATCCATTGTAAACTCTTCTTGGTTGATCTTTATTTCCATTTTGTTGTTATTTATAGAAGCCCCTTCATCAAATTTTTTCGTCAATGAAAAAGGAATTAGTTTTGCTTTTGTTTTGTTCTTTTTTAACCATTCTGTACTTGCTTCATCATCTGCATCGTAAATCAGATAATCGTTTTCCGTCTGGTTCATCGTTATTCGGAACTTCGAATTGATATAATTTTCATATTTATATTCGTATCGATCTAAATGGTCCGGACTAATATTGGTTATTATCGCAATATCGGGTCTGTAATTTATTATTCCGTCTAACTGAAAACTGCTTAATTCAAGAACGTATGCATCGTATTTGTTTTCTGCTACCTGCCAAGCGAAACTCTTTCCTATATTTCCTCCCAATCCTACATTCAATCCTGCATATTTCAGCAAATGATGGGTCAGCATTGTTGTGGTGGTTTTACCGTTACTTCCCGTAATCCCGATGGTCATTGCTTCTGTGTAAGGCATCGCAAATTCAATTTCCGAAATCACTTTTATTCCTGCCGCAACCAGCTTTTTTACTATCGGAGACTTGTCTGGAATTCCCGGGCTTTTCATCACCACATCAGCATTTAAAATCAAATCTTCTGTATGCTGCTCTTCTTCCCAGGCTATTTTATTAATGATAAGAACTTCTTTATAGCTTTCTTTTATTTTTCCAAAATCAGATACAAAAACATCATATCCTTGTTTCTTACCGAGGATTGCGGTTCCTACACCGCTTTCTCCTCCTCCTAAAACCACCAGCCTCATCTATCTTAGTTTTAAAGTAATGATTGATAAAATGGCTAACATTACAGCAACAATCCAAAAACGGGTTACGATTTTACTTTCGTGATACCCTTTTTTCTGATAGTGATGATGCAATGGCGACATCAAGAAAATTCTTCGACCTTCACCGAAACGCTTTTTCGTATATTTAAAATAAGTCACCTGAATAATTACTGAAGCGCTTTCTGCTAAGAAAATTCCACAGAATAAAACGATCAATATTTCTTTACGAACCGCAATTGCTAATACCGCAATGATTCCTCCAATCGTCAAACTTCCCGTATCTCCCATAAATACAGATGCTGGGAATGAATTGTACCAAAGAAATCCGATAAGAGCTCCAACAAATGCCGAAATAAAGACCGTCATTTCTCCCGAATTGGGGATATACATAATATTCAGATAGTTCGAAAAAATGATATTACCAGAAACGAATGTAAATATTCCGAGCGCGAGGACGGATATGGCGGAGGTTCCTGCTGCGAGACCATCGATTCCGTCTGTTAAATTTGCTCCATTTGAAACTGCTGTAATGATGAAAATAACAACTGGAATAAAAATCAACCAAGCCCATTTTTCATAACCATCCCCCATAAAAGACAATACTTCAGCATAATCAAATTCGTTGTTTTTTACAAAAGGAATTGTCGTCGCTGTAGATTTTTCTTCGATACCTGCAGGAACAATAATTGTTGAATTTGCAGCTGCTTTAAAAATATCTGCACGACCTGTATCTGTTCTTACTGTCACAGCTGGATTAAAATAAAGAACTGCTCCAACGATGATTCCAAGACCAACTTGACCAATTACTTTAAAAATACCTTTTAATCCTTGTTTATCTTTTTTGAATATCTTGATATAATCGTCAACAAAACCAATTGTTCCCATCCACAAAGTCGTTACAATCAGCAAAACGATATAGATGTTATGCAATCTTGCGAATAATAGAACAGGAATAAGAGTAGCAAAAATGATGATTAATCCACCCATTGTTGGCGTACCAGCTTTTTCATTCTGACCTGCAAGACCAAGCTCACGAACTGTTTCTCCAACTTGCTGACGGCGTAAAAAGTTAATTACTCTTTTACCATAAATAGTCGACAAAAGCAATGAAAGCATAAATGCCAAAGCTGATCTAAATGTGATGTACTGGAAAACTCCTGTTCCAGGAATGTCCAATGTTTTATCAAAATATTCAAATAAATAGTACAGCATATTTTTCTACTTTTTTAAATTCTAATTCGAATTAAATTCCAACATCAAAATGAGTTTTGGAATTTTTATTTTGTTATTTTCCTAGTTGTTCTAAAATCTCTTTTACTGTTTCCATATCGTCAAAATGATGGCGAACACCATTTATCTCCTGATACGTTTCGTGTCCTTTTCCTGCAATTAGAATGATATCGTTTGGCTGAGCCAATTGACAAGCGGTTTTAATTGCTTGTTTTCTATCTGTAATTCGCAGCATTTTTTTGTAATTCTGAGGCTCAACTCCTTGTTCCATTTCATCCAAAATAACTTCTGGATCTTCATTTCTAGGATTATCTGAAGTTAAAACCGCTTTATCACTCATATCCGAAGCAATCTTTGCCATAATCGGACGTTTTGTTTTATCACGATTCCCTCCGCAACCAACAACAGTAATCAACTGCTCATTTTTAGTGCGAATATCATTGATAGTTTTTAAAACATTCTCAAGTGCATCTGGCGTGTGCGCGTAATCTACAACAGCCGTGATCTTTTCATTTGAAACAATATATTGAAAACGACCCGAAACACTTTCTAAATCAGACAATAAACGCAACGCTTCAAGGCTATCAATTCCTAGCTCTACAGCTGTTCCGTAAATAGCTAAAACATTGTATGCGTTGAAAGTACCAATCAGTTTTACCCAAACCTCATTTTCGTTAATTTTCAATAATAAACCTGATAATTGGCTTTCTAAAATCTGTGCTCTGTAATCTGCATAAGATTTTAAAGCATAAGTCAGTTTTTTAGCTACAGTATTTTGCAACATTACCGCTCCGTTTTTATCATCAATGTTTGATAAAACAAATGCTGATTTTGGAAGCGAATCAAAAAATGACTTTTTAACATCTCTGTATTCTGCAAATGTTGGATGATAATCCAAATGATCGTGAGAAAGATTTGTAAAAATTCCTCCCACAAAATGCAAAGCTTCAGTTCGTTTTTGATGAATACCGTGCGAGCTTACTTCCATAAAGCAATGCGTAACCCCAGCTTCAACCATTTCATTTAAATAATGATTAATTGTCAAAGAATCTGGCGTTGTATGCGTTGCAGGATATTCTGTTTTATCGACTACTATTTTTACTGTTGATAATAAACCAACTTTAAAACCTGCTTTTTGAAACAATTGAAACAATAACGATGCAATCGTAGTTTTACCATTTGTTCCTGTTACACCAACTAATTTTAATTTTGAAGAAGGATCTGCAAAATAATTAGCCGCCATAAAAGCCAACGCAGTATTTGTGTCTTTTACCTGAATATAAGTCACATCATTTGCAATATTTGATGGAAACGTATCGCAGATAATTGCTTTTGCTCCAAGCTGAATTGCTTTTTCGATATAATCATGTCCATCTGAAAGTGAACCGCGAATTGCCACGAAAACATCATTTGCTTCTACTTTACGTGAATCAAATTCAATTTTCTGAATAGCCGCGTCTGTCGAACCTTTTACAGATTCGATAGCTACTTTATATAATATGTCTTTTAATACTTTCACGATAATTCTAATACAATTGTTGTGTTTTTGCTAATACTGGTTCCCGCTTGAATCGATTGATTTTTCACTTTCCCCATTCCACTTACTTTTACTTTCAAACCTAAATTCTCCAGTAAAGCAATTGCGTCCATACCAGGCATTCCTTTTAAATTCGGAATCTGATTCATTTTTTTATTTGACTCAACGATATATTTATCATAACTAGCATCCTGTTTCGGAACTCTAGTATCTAATTTTTTAATCTTATTTGTTGAAGGCGCATCTGTAAAAATCTTTTGCGCAATTCTTTTAAAAACTGGCCCTGCAACGTCTGCTCCATAATAATTATTCTTAGCCGTATTTGGTTTATGAACCACTACAATACAAGAATATTTTGGATGATCTGCTGGAAAATATCCTGCAAACGAAGATGCATAATACATACCTTCTCTTCCTGCTTTACCATAATTCACCATCGCTGTTCCTGTTTTCCCTGCCATTGAGAAATCTTTCGAATACAATTTAGAAGCTGTTCCTTTTTTCACCACATTTTCTAAAACTGCTTTTACTTTTTTAAGCGTTTCAGGCGAACAAATTCTCGGATTCATTACCTCTGTATCAAACTTTTTAATCGTTTTATTCCATTCTTTGATTTCTGAAACAAATTGTGGCCTAACCATTACTCCATTATTCGCAATCGAATTATAAAAAGCCAATGTCTGCATTGGCGTAACAGAAACTGAGTATCCGAAAGCCATCCACGGAAGTGAAATTCCTGACCAGCTTTTATCTCCAGGATGCGGAACAATTGGTCTGCCTTCTCCTTTAAAGTGTAATCCTAAAGGCTTATCTAAGCCAAAGCTTCTGATATGATTTACAAATTTTGATGGATTGCTCTTATAATTCTCATAAACCGCTTGAACCATTACCGTATTTGATGAAAGTTCAAATCCTCGTGCTAATGAAACTTTTCCGTAACCACCGTGGTGCGAATCTCGTACAGATCTTCCATAATATTTAACCACACCATTATGACTATCATAAACGTGACTTGTATCAGCTACTTTATCTTCTAAAATCGCAACTAAATCGACCAATTTAAAAGTCGATCCAGGTTCGTGAGATTCAGCAATCGCATAATTTGTTGTTTCGTAATACGATCCGTCTTCTGCTCTTCCTAAATTTGAAATTGCTTTTACATAACCTGTTTCTGTTTCCATCACTACCACACAACCATGATCTGCCTCATAATCTTGTAATTGTTTCAACAAAGCATGATGCGCAATATCCTGAATAAAAACATCTATGGTCGAAATCACATCATAACCATCAATTGGATCCACTTCGTTAACATCACGAATCGGTTTCCATTGCCCTTTTGCGATTTTTTGTTTTAGAATTTTACCATCTTTTCCATTCAAATAGCTTTTAAAAGCCCACTCAATTCCTTTTCCTACTTCTACTCCAGTTGCTGGATCAATACGGTCATAACCAATTGTTCTTTCTGCAATTTTACCGATTGGATGTTTTCTAACCGTTTCTTGCTCAACAATGATTCCTCCTTTGAAGGCCCCTAAATTAAATAATGGAAAACCTTTAATTTTCACATATTCAGTATAACTTAAATTTCGAGCAATCAAATAATAACGATTTTTATTCTCTCGCGCTTTTCTTAATTCTTTTTCGTAATAACCTGCCGGTCTATCCAAAACAGTTTCTAAAGAATCAGACAATTGTTTTACATATTTCTCAAAAGTTTCTTTTTTTGGCGCTTTCGCATCAAAACGAATTTCATAATTTGGAATTGATGTTGCCAACAAACTTCCGTCAGCAGAATAAATATTTCCTTTGTTTGCAGGAATAACAAAGTTTCTCACAGTACGCTGTTTTGCCAACTTTCTGTAATAATCTCCATCAACCCACTGAATATTGGTTAATTTAACAACAATAGCAATTGCCATCAAAAAGATGAAAACTGCTACGAGGTAAATTCTGTAGGATATATGTTTATCGTCTACTGCCATATTCTTTTAAAGAAACTTTTTTCTTCTTCTTTTTTAACTTCTATTTTCACTGGAGGAACTGTCGACGGAAAAATTTGTTTTTCTAACATTTTATCCGAGATCGTCGACTCCATTTTTAATTTCATCAATTCTGAACGTCGATCTACAAACTCCGATCTCAATTCTTTTGTTTCATTATTTAATTTTGCGATTTCAAAAACCTTTTGTTCGTATCGCTGTGTATTGGCAATCATCAAAATGGCCAGCAGAATTATAAAGACGATAAATCGCCAGTTTTTTACTGCATCTTCATGAATCAGAAACCTTGCTTTTAATATGCTAAATACACCACTTTTCATTATTTCCTACCTTAATATATATTATAGCTTTTCTGCAACTCTTAATTTGGCACTTCTTGCTCTATTATTAATCTTGATTTCTTCGTTGTCTGGAACAATCAGTTTTCCGATAGTTTTGAACGGAACTGAAAAGTTTCCATAAAAATCTCTTTCTGGTTCTCCTTCAAACATTCCGTTTTTAATAAATCTCTTTACCAAACGATCTTCTAAAGAATGATAAGAGATTACCGAAAATCTTCCTCCTGGTTTTAAAATTTCCAACGACTGCTCAATAAATTCTTTAAGAACGTCCATTTCCTGATTTACCTCGATTCGAATAGCCTGATAAATCTGAGCCAAAACTTTGTTTCTAACTTTCTCTGGCAAAAACTTTTTCAGAACTTCTTTTAATTCTTCAGTTGTTTTGATCGGATAATACTTTCTCGCTTCTACAATTGTTCTTGCTAAAACTGGTGCGTTTTTCAACTCCCCATAATCAAAAAAAACACGACGTAAATCCTGTTCTTCATATTCGTTAACCACTCGATAAGCATTTAAATCATTTTTTTGACTCATCCGCATATCTAGTTCGGCATCAAATCTTGTAGAAAAACCTCTTTCAGGAACATCAAACTGATGTGATGAAACTCCCAAATCTGCTAAGATTCCATCTACTGCTTTTACTCCGTGAAAACGTAAAAACCTTTTTATGAACCTAAAGTTCTCATTTATCAGAGTAAACCTCTCGTCTGGCAGTGCATTGGCAAGCGCATCTTCGTCTTGGTCAAATGCAAACAGCTTTCCGTTTGGCCCTAATCTTTTTAAAATCTCTTTTGAATGACCACCGCCTCCAAACGTAACATCTACATACACACCATCAGGTTTAATATTTAAACCATCTACTGTTGGATGAAGCAAAACCGGATTATGATATTCCATCTTCGTCGTCATTAATATTTCCCATTACTTCTTCGGCTAGATCTGCAAAATCCATATCTTCGCCACTTATTGATTTCTCGTATAAATCTTTATCCCAAATCTCAACAATATTAACCGCAGATGAAAAAACCACATCTTTAGCAATACTTGCAAACGTTACCAAATCTTTTGGAACAAGCAATCTCCCTAGTGCATCAACCTCAACTACTTTAACACCAGCAGTAAACCTTCTAATGAAATCGTTGTTCTTTTTTACAAAGCGATTAAGCTTGTTGATTTTTTTCATCATCGCATCCCATTCTACCATCGGATACAATTCTAAACACGGCTGAAAAACAGAACGCTTCAAAACAAATCCGTCTTGAAGAGATGCCGTCAACTGCTTTTTTAAAGGGGCAGGCATCATTAGCCTTCCTTTAGCGTCGACTTTACACTCATATGTTCCAACAATTGTGTTCAAAAAAACTAGTTAACATGTTATACAGCAAAAATATAAAAAATATTACCACATTTTACCACTTTATACCACTTTGTTAATAAGTTTAACCACTTTACTACCACTTTTCGTAATCCACATCCAATCAATACCTTAACTATTAATTAACAGATTCTTAAATCCGTTATTCATTCAAAAAAATAATGCGTTATTTTTCTTAAAAAATTGATTATAATGCAGATTTCTTAACATTTGAATATTTCATCAAATACGTGTTTAATTACTGATTTTTAACGAATTACAAATTCTACTCAAATTATCTAGTTAAAAAATGGCATCAAAAATTCATTTTTGTGTAATTAACCCTATATTTGTCGAAATTGAAATTGGCATTAGATTAGATGGACAAACACTATAAAAAAGAAGGCAAATACAGCTATTTTGAGGCTGGAGAAGGAACTCCGATCGTTATTCTGCATGGTTTAATGGGAGGTCTAAGTAACTTTGATGGTGTAGCACAATATTTCCCAACGAAAGGGTATAAAGTTGTTATCCCAGATTTGCCAATATACACCCAAAGCATTTTAAAAACGAACGTAAAAAGTTTTGCGAAATACGTAAAAGACTTTATCACTTTTAAAGGGTTTGACAAAGTTATTCTTCTAGGAAATTCTCTTGGAGGACACATCGCTTTGTACCACACAAAACTTTATCCTGAAAAAGTTGCAGGACTTGTAATTACCGGAAGTTCTGGACTTTACGAGAGCGCAATGGGAGACAGTTACCCAAGAAGAGGCGATTACGAATACATCAAAAAGAAAGCTGGAGAAGTTTTTTACGACCCAAAAATTGCCACTCCAGAAATCATTGATGATGTTTATGCAACTGCCAATGACCGCATCAAATTAATCAAAACTTTAACCATTGCTAAGAGCGCAATTCGCCATAATATGGCTAAAGATTTGCCAAAAATGGATGTTGAAACTTGTATTATTTGGGGTAAAAATGACTCTGTAACACCACCAAATGTAGCAGAAGAATTTAATAAGTTATTACCCAATTCAACTTTATACTGGATTGACAAATGCGGACACGCAGCAATGATGGAACACCCTCAGGAATTTAATGAAATTCTTGAAAAATGGCTTACTGAAAAGAATTTCTAGCCATTATAATTTATTTTTTAAGGAGGTTTTAAAACGAGAAGGACTATGAAAATTAACACCGCCGAATTTATTATCAGCAATTCTGACGCATCAAAATGTCCGAAGGATTTTTTGCCAGAATATGCTTTTATAGGAAGATCAAACGTAGGTAAGTCATCTTTGATCAACATGCTTACCAACAATAAAAACTTAGCTAAAACATCTGGGAGACCAGGAAAAACACAATTAATCAATCATTTTAAAATCAATAACAATTGGTTTTTGGTCGATTTACCGGGTTATGGTTATGCTAAAGTTTCAAAGAAAACAAAATCAGTTTTTCAGCAATTTATTACTGATTATTTTGAAAACAGAGAACAATTAGTTTGTGCTTTTGTTTTAATTGATATTCGCCACGAAGCTCAAAATATCGACGTAGAATTTATGTCTTATATGGGCGAAAGCGAAATTCCGTTCTGCATTATTTTTACTAAAGCAGATAAAATCAGTAAGACAAAAATAGATTCGCATATTGCAGCTTACAAAAAACAAATGTTTGCCAACAACTGGGCCGAAATGCCGCAATATTTTGTAACCTCATCTACAGAATCTACCGGAAAAGAAGAACTTTTGTCTTACATAGATCAAGTGAATCAAGAAGTTTTTAAAAATAACTCGGAATTTTAGAAAAGAAATTTCAATTCAAAAATTTAAAAACTCATAATATTAAAATCCCAAATTTCAAGTCTAAAATTGAAATTTGGGATTTTTTTTATTGGAATTTCTCATTGATGTTTTTCTTTGTTTTTCTTCTAAAGTTTAAAGCTTTCCATTCTTTATAAATCAAAAATTGATAAAGGATATAAAAAAGCGAATTGAAAAACCAAAAATCGAGCAGAAAAGGCTCTGTAAGTATCACCGAATCTGTATTTCCTGATAAAAAGATACCAGCACTGCTCGTTAAATAAATAATTAGTCCGTTACAGAAATAGAAATAATTATGCTTATCAGTTTTTAAATTTGACACAATAAAATAGAACGCATAAAATAACAGCGGAATAGAAGTTATGGTTACTTCAATTAAATTAAATTCCCAATAAAGCGAAGGCCTGTTATAATATTGAAATCCTAAAAAAAGTAGCACTGAAACAAACACAACTATCATAATCTTCTTTAATCGTTTATTTGAAAAACTTTTATAAAAAAATAAGTTTAGCGCTATAAACTGAAAAATGAAATAATAGTGCGAAAGGAAGAAATTAGAATTTGGATAAAGGAATCCGATAATATTGCAAAGTAATTCTACGCAAAACAAAAGAACCAAATAGGCGGTAATAATACGGTATAATATATCTCTGTTTTTGCAGGTCGTGTAAAACCGTATCGCATTAGCAAGCAGAAAAAACAATCCGACAAGGCTTACAAGAAAAGGAAACAACATATAATTTGTTTTACTCAGACAATGTACAAAATAAAAAACAAAAAAAATCCCAAACCCAATATTTAAGATTGGTATTTGGGATTTCGTTTATTTGAAATTTGACTATTTCGTAAGTTCTAATTTTTCTGCGAAGTAATCACAAAAATCTTTCATGGTATCAGACATTTTTTCGTCGTCTGTCGCACGTCTGAAAGTATCTGACATTGCCACTAAAGTCTGGTGAAAGAAAATCTTCATTTCGTCTACTGGCATATCTTTTGTCCACAAATCAATACGCATTGTTTCTTTTGCTTTACTATCCCAAATTGACAGCATTATCGCTTTTGCCTCTTCGGCTTGAACTCCACCATCTTGCGCACTCCATGTTAATTTTTCAGGAACGCGGTTTTCGTCCAATTCTATATTAAATTTAATCTCTGAATTTATATTTGCCATTATTTCTTAGGTTTATATTTTGATTTTTCGAAGATTTCTTTTGGCTGAATTTTAAATAACTCTTCCAAAGAAACATCACTATTATTTTTCATGTAAGAACGTACCATCTGCCAGCCAATCCAAGCTCCCACTCGCCCTGGAGAATCGTTATCAATTTCTAAAAAGAATTTAGAGAAAGGTGCTGGAGCTATAAATCTTGCTCTCAATTTCGGGTCGTCGCTGTAAAGCATTTCATTTTCTATGAAATAACGCCACATATACGCTTCGTTTTCTTCGCACCATTTTATTTGTTCTGGAGTATACCCCATTTTTTCTGCATCTGTATATTCAGGAATCAGTAAATCTTTTGCGTAAAGCTGTTTTCCTTCAAAAACCATTTGAGCAACCAGACTCTTGTCCATAGAATTTGGAATATTTCGATATGAAAAACTAGAAACCACGTCTGGCATAATTTGTCTTTCTTCAAAATTCTCTTTTAAGTAATTTGGAAACTCATAAAACTTATGATTTTTTCCTAAATACAGTTCCAAAGCCACAACTACAAGACTATCCGCATAAATTGATTTTGCATTATAGTCCATTTCTCCAATAACAGTAATTACTTTTGGAATTTTTGTTTTAGGAAAATAATATTTTACGTGCTGAAAAAGCTCATTAAACTCTTTGCGAACAGGTTCAAAATTGCTGTATTTTTTCTGAACTTCATCATAAACTTCTCTCCAAATCGGATCGTTCATTTTCTGAATCCAGACGTTATCATCGTTGCCAGGAAAGAAAAACGGATACTGCTTTTTTACTTTCGCAAGATCTTGCGGTTTGGTTTCAAAAAATACCTTGTCAAATCGTTCTACTTTAATATCAACAGGAATTTCTTCTACTTCTTTTTCAACCTTACTTTTTTGGTTGCAAGACAAAAAAAACAGGCATAGAACCACTGCAAAGCGATATATTTTCATTTTATTTTAATTAGATTTGTGTTATCAGAATTTTAAGTAATTGCATACTCAAAATAATTCTGCAAATATACATCCCTGCATCTTAAAACTTAAACTATTATGGCTAAAAAAAGCACAATTCAGACAGAAAAAGTAAATACGCACATTGTAGAGTGGTTAAAAAATTACGCTGCTAATGCAAAAGTAAATGGTTTTGTAATTGGAATCTCGGGAGGTGTAGATTCTGCAGTAACTTCAACTTTATGCGCACAAACAGGACTGAATGTTTTATGTGTAGAAATGCCGATTCATCAGGCAGAAAGCCAAGTTTCGAGAGGAAGAGAGCATATTGACCAACTAAAAAAACGTTTCTCAAATGTTTCTGATGTGAAGACAGATTTGACTGAAACTTTTGAATCTTTTAAAAGTGCTGTGCCTGTAACAGATGATGTGGCGAAAGTAAATTTAGCTTTAGCTAATACTCGTGCACGCATCAGAATGACTTCTTTATATTATTTAGCAGGAATTCACGGTCTACTTGTTGCCGGAACAGGGAACAAAGTTGAAGATTTTGGTGTAGGTTTTTACACAAAATACGGAGATGGCGGCGTAGATTTAAGTCCAATTGCTGATTTAATGAAATCTGACGTGTATGCTTTGGGAGAATTTTTACAAATTCCGCAATCAATTTTAACAGCAGCACCTACTGATGGATTGTTTGGAGACAATCGTACAGATGAAGACCAATTAGGCGCAAGTTACGACGAATTAGAATGGGCGATGCTAGCCGCGGAGTCAGGAAAAACGGCATCTGACTTCGAGGGGAGAGAAAAATCTGTCTTTGAAATTTATAAACGACTAAACACCAACAACAAGCATAAAATGGACCCAATTCCGGTTTGTTTAATACCCAAAACGTTAAAATAATACATTTTAACATTCTCTGCTGGATATTACAGAATTTATTTATTAATTTTACAGTTCCAAAAACATGAACAATTCTAAAAAAGGTAAAAATTATGATTAAAGTATGTCTAGCAGACAATCATCCTGTTACGCACTTTGGCGTTAAGTCTTATTTTAAAGACCACGATCAAATTTCAATTGTTGCCAACGTAGGCAATTTTTCAATGGTTAGAGATATTCTTCAAACGAAGGAGATCGACATTTTAATTCTAGATTTAGAGTTAGAAGGTCTTTCAAGCATCTTTGAAATTAAATCTATCTTAAAAAATTTCCCAAAAACAAAAATTGTTATTTTCAGTGATCTTGCTGAGCAAATGTACGCTCCAAACGCAATTAAAGCAGGAGTTTCTGGGTATGTACACAAAACAGAAAAACTTGAAACATTAGGTCATTCTATTATTAAAGTACACGAAGGAAAAATTATCATCAACGAAACAGTACGTAAAAACATGGCACTTATTGCTAAACAAAGCAAAAGCGAACGTCTGTACAGAAAACTTTCTAACCGCGAAATCGAAGTTTTACGTTATTTAAGTGATGGTAAGAAAAACAACGAAATCTCTAAAATCTTAAATCTGAACGAAAAAACGATCAGTACTTACAAACTAAGATTATTGACTAAATTAAACGTTACTAATTTGGTTGACTTAGTTAATAAAGCTAAGACTTTAGAAATTATTTAATCAAAATCGAAAATCTTAACCTTTAAGAGAATCGAAAAACTTATAAAAACTCTATCTATTTTGATTTATCAAATTAGATAGAGTTTTTTCTTTTTTAGTGATAAGGCACTACTACTCTTCCTAATTTCTTCGAAAAGTTATTCAGCAATTTAGAATAATCGATAACCATACTCAAAACTTCTGAATTGTCTTCTTGCGGATCGGTTAAAAGAGAATTCTTCAATTCTGCAATAATTCCAGACACCAAGTACCAGCGCATAGAAAATATAGTCTCAGAAACATTTTGCTCGATTGTCTCACTTTTTTGTTTCGGAAAAATATTTTGCCCTTCCCAATTGTGAATAGTCAATCTTTCGTCTTCCATTAAAATATTGGTTACTTCCTGAGCAAATTCAGGCTCCAAATGCATCAAATATTTATCTAAACTAAATGTCTCATTTCGATTGTAGAAATCAATAATATTAGTGTAAATATTCTGAAATAAAACATTCGACAACTCTATCTCATCTTCCTGAAGACTTAAATATATTTTTTCGAATACTTTATATTGTCTTTTTTCTGAAACTTCTTTTACATTTCCTTCTTCATCTGCCTTCAAGAAAACATCTTCAAAATCTTCCACTACGCTTCCGTACAAAAGTAAAACCTCAATGACTTTCCTTTCGAAACCATATAAAATATCAATTTTTTGATTTTGCTCTTGCGGATAATTCCCCATATCACCAGGATAATCGTAACCTTCCGGCGGACCAGTTCTTGGATCTTCTGGATCTCCTCCTGAAAAAGTACCTCCTTGCGGAGGCTGATTTCTAACTACTTCAAAAGGTCTTTGCTCTTGTTTCTGCTTTTTGTTAGCATCAGCAATATCTTTCTGAATTAATTGCGCCAAAGTACTCGTTAAAACCTGCTCCGAAATATCCATGATTCGAGCACATTCCTGAATATAAACTTCACGCTGAATGCGGTCTGGTATTTTAGAAATACTCGTAACCATATCACGAATCAGATCGGCCTTTTTTATTGGGTCATTTTTAGCTTCGCCCATTAAAATCGAAGCCTTAAACTGAATAAAATCTTTACTATTGTTTTCTAGATAAGCAACTAAATCGTCATGAGAATTTTTACGCGCAAAACTGTCTGGGTCTTCTCCTTGAGGAAAAGAACAAACACGAACGTTCATACCTTCTTCCAAAATCAAATCAATTCCTCGAATGGCTGCTCGTAAACCAGCTGCATCTCCATCAAAAAGTACGGTAATATTTCTAGTCAAACGATTGATCAAACGAATTTGATCCGGCGTTAAAGCTGTTCCCGACGACGCCACAACATTTTCGATTCCAGCTTGGCTAAACTGAATTACATCGGTATACCCTTCAACCAAATAACAATTGTTTTGTTTGGCTATAGATTGTTTTGCATGATAAATCCCGTAAAGGACTTTACTTTTATGGTAAATATCACTTTCTGGCGAGTTTAGATATTTTGCCGCTTTTTTATCATTGGTTAAAATACGTCCTCCAAAACCTAAAACACGTCCCGACATACTTTGAATAGGAAACATTACACGTCCTTTAAATCTATCAAACGGACGGTCTTCTCTCGGAATTGTTAAACCTGTACTTTCTAAAAACTCTAATTTATATCCTTTTCCAAGGGCTTCTTTCGTCAAAGCATCCCAAGTTTCTGGAGAGTATCCTAAATTGAATTTTTTGATGGTTTCATTCGTAAATCCTCTTTCTTTAAAATACGATAAACCGATTGCTTTTCCTTCTTCAGAATTAACCAAAACATCCTGAAAATACTTAGCAGCAAATTCAGAAACCAAATACATACTTTCGCGAAGATCAGTGTTTGCTTTTTCGGCTTCAGTTTGTTCAGTTTCTTCAATTTCGATATTGTATTTTTTAGCTAAATATCGAATGGCTTCCGGATAGGTAAATTGCGAATGTTCCATTAAGAATTTAACCGAGTTTCCGCCTTTTCCAGTACTAAAATCTTTCCAGATTCCTTTTGCAGGCGACACCATAAACGAAGGCGAACGCTCATCTGAGAATGGACTCAGACCTTTAAAATTACTTCCTGCACGTTTTAAATTCACAAAATCGCCAATAACCTCCTCTACTCGAGCAGTTTCAAAAACAGAATCAATGGTGGCTTGTGAAATCAAAGTGTATTAAATTTTAAAAGTTGAGAGCTTGCAAAAATACGTAAATCTTGTTGGAATTTTTATCATTTTAAATCAAAAAAAGCACCTCTTTCGAGATGCCCTTTTTACTAACTAAACTTAATTTTCTTCTTAATTGAAATCGAAGCGAATACCTAATGAAATATTGTTCTCGTCTATCGCATTGTTCTTAAATATCGGATTTAAATCATATTTTAAATACAGGCTTGTTGCTTTATATCCTACATAAGTACTTAGTCCGTAAATAAAATTATTTACATTATAATCGCCTTTTGTTTTTTGAGTGGTTTTATAATCATTGTCTTCAAATTTTAAAATCTGTTTCGATTTTACATTAATTCCTGCATATCCTCCAAATCCCATTCTGAATCCTTTATGTGTTCTGAAATAGCTTTTCCCATCATGGTTTCCGTCTTTCGAAAAATCAAATTCTAAATGAACAGGAACCACCAAATAGACATTTCTAAAACGAGATTCTTTTAAGTGTATCGGATTTGTTACCAAATCTGTCTGATTGCCATTTACCACAAAACTACGATTGTCTGTTGGGCGAAGATTGTTATACATTAATGAAAGTCCATATTTAGCATGCAATAAATTGTTATCGTTTAAAATTCTAGAATTTAAAGTTAAACCCCATTCGTAAAAATGCGACCCAATAAAATCATAGTTCGAATCCTGAAGTTTACCATCAACCATTGCACTATTCAAACCCATTGCAAATACAAACTGAGAAGTTGTTCTTTTAGATTCTCTTCTTATCTTTTCATCTTGCCCTTCGTACACTTTCATTGCCGGAATTTTTATTTCAGTCTGATTTGGTCTGATTGAATCCTTACTGCCAATTAACAATACCGTGCCTCCTTTTTCTTGAGTATAATTTACTTTACCGTCTACTTTTTCTTGAACTAATTCTTGCAATTTTTCTTGCTCAATTGCCACTCTGTTTTCGATGTTACGAGCTCTTTTTTCAGCAAAATCTTTTTTCTTTTTCTCTGCTTCTTCTCTAGAAATTGTTCCTTCGACTAACTGATTATTCACCTCATCAACTTCTTTTTTTAATGCTGTTTTTTCTTCATTAGTTATTTTTTCAATAGTAACCGCGATTGCTTTTGCTTTGCTCTCAAAAGTTTCTTGTCCCACCATTTTAGTGACAAATAAAAAAACTAGGAGGAATAGATAAATGGTAAAATTTTTCATGATTGTCTTTTTTTGATTGATTGATTGATTGATTGATTGATTGATTGATGTTTTTCTTTATTTTTTGATATTTCGATTTTCCACAGCAACTTTAACTGTGTGATAACTTTTATTGATCTTGGCTATCATTTTTTCTCTAAACGAAAGTTCCAATTCGCCGTCTACTTGATCCAATAAATTATTAGCATTTATTTTCACTTTAGGCTTTGGCTTAACTGCATTTTCTGCTAAAACTTTATTTTCAGCCGTTTCTAACAACTGATCGACATTTTCTTTTTTTGAAATTTCTGCAATTAAGCTCTGATTCTCTGCTGATTGTTTTTCTTGATTGTTTTTGATGATGATTGAAGACTCCGCTATTTGATTTTCTTCATTTTTAATAGTTTTATTTGAAATTTGTTCCGAGGCTTTGGGATTGCTTTTTTCTTGTTTTTTTGAAGATTCCTCTGAAGATTTTTCAGCAATCGCAGTTTCTGTTTTTACTGAATTAGCATTATGAATAACAGGCTCTGAAACCGATTCTTTTTGAGTTTCCGTTTCTTTCTCTACAATTACCGTTTCTGGTGTTTTAACTGCATCTTTATTTTGATTAAAAAACAGCGTTCCAACCAATAAAAACCCAATGAAACTGGCTGCTATAAACAACCATTTTCTTTTTGATTTTTTTGAATCCAATTTAATCGGTTTATTCTCTTCTGCTACACTCAACATCGCATCTAATCGATCCCAGGCTTTGTTGCTTGGTTCAATTTCACGTTGATTTAGCTTTTCACGGAAATCCTTTTCAAAATTATTCGGTTCCATTATCTTGTTTTTTTAAAATTGTAATTTGTGCTTGCAGCATTTTTCTAGCATGCGATAATTGCGATTTTGATGTTCCTTCATTAATCCCTAACATCTTGGCAATTTCATTGTGTTTGTAGCCTTCAATCGCATATAAATTGAAAACCATTTTGTAGCCGTCTGGCAAGGCATCAATTAAATACTGAATCTGTTCTACTGTAAACTGGCTATCGATTTCATTAAAGCTTTCTTCAACAAAAAATTCATCTTCAGCAAATTTTACTTTTTTCTGAACTCGTAAATAAGAAATGCATTCGTTAACCATAATTCTGCGGATCCAGCCTTCAAAACTTCCTTTGTGTTCAAACTTGCTTAAATTGGTAAACACTTTCATGAAAGCAGTTATCATTACATCTTCTGCCAGCTGTATGTCCTTTATATATTGTCGGCATACGCTTAACATTTTAGAAGAAAACTTACTATAAATCTGCTGCTGTGCCTGACGATTGTTCTCGGCAGCCAGCTTTATGATTTTAGTTTCTTCTTGATGTAATGCTATAATTTTCATTAATAAGCTTTCGGTTTTGGTTTTAGAAACAGACTTCTATTAGCATAGACGATTGTCGATTTGAAATGGTTGTATGGGAAGTAAAAAAAATCCAAAAAATAAATTCCAAACTATAATACATAGATACAAATTATTGACTTACTGACACTTAATATCAGATTCATTTATTTGGATTTTATAAAAAAACCTTGCTATAAAACTATTGCAAGGTTCATTAAAATAAAATATTCTTAAAAATAACAGTTTACGGACAAGTTTTACCAACCGCCGCCTCCGCCACCTCCGCCACCTCCGCCGGAACTTCCTCCACCAGAGCTGCCGCTACTCCAACTACCGCTGCTTCCACTACTACCGCCGCTACTGGATGATGAACTAGAAGAACTCGATGATCTGGTAGGATTTGGATTTACAGCTGCAGAACTTATTGAATTTGAAAGGCCAGACAAAAACATTGTTGGTCGAACATAAAACGAATCGTCCCCCTGATACCATTCTGGATTATACTTTGCCTGCTCTAAAATCTCTTCAAATTGTTTTCCCCAAACTATTTCTACATTTAATGCTATTGCATAAGGAAACAATTTTTCAAACAATTGTGGGGTCAATTCAGGCGGATTCAGCATATTCATCCTATCTTTCTCCGCCGTTTCGAGATATAATCTGAATCCTTTTAATTTAGAGATTGCTTCTGAACCTTTTTCTGTATTTCTGCCTATACTCCATGCATAAAAGATATACATAAGAAAAACAAAAAATATTGTAACAATTTGCATATCATTTAAAAAAGACATCGTAATTAAAAATATAAAGACACCTGGCAGCAAAACAAAAAATGATACAAATATTTTTAAAACAATCCATACTTGGTCGAAAGTCTTTTTCGAAAAGAGAAATGTTAATCCATAAATCACTATGATTAATCCGCAATAAAATATATAATTAATATATCCTTCAGTTTTAGAAAGCATTTCATAAAATAGTCCTGCACTTAAAAACACTAAAAAACCTACCCACTTTAAATTATTATTTTTTTCATACAAATTGTCCAAATCTATCTGTCTGGTTACATCTTGACTCCAATTCGAATATGCTTTTCCAAATATCCGATGATTTGAATCCTTAACTTTTATTTTCTTCTTTGAAAAGCTTCTTATAATCTCCGATTCTTCTCTACTTAAAGTCTTTAAATCTTTATTTAAAACTTCAATTTCATAATTATCTGCATTTGTAAGAACCCCATCTTCTAAGACTGGACATATTCTAATAGCGCCTTTTACAGCTGTATTAATTAGAGATGCCATATATGTTTTTTCTTTGATTTTCTTATGATAAACATAACCTACAATTGCAGGCGACCAATTGAAAGGAGGTACGAATTCAGGTATTATTGTTTTTTTGGCAGGCTCTTTTCCATGTTTTTTCCAACTTAAAAAAAAGAAAATAAGCATCCCAAGTACAAAAAGAACAGACCATAAGTACTCTTTTACCAGTTTATAATAAGATTCCAATTTCTGTAGCAAAGTTGGAGAATCAACAACTCCTTTTGGAAATGAAGCTGCAACAGTAAGCCCTTCGTTAGATCTAAGATTGCTTGCAGAGAAAGTCACAATTGTATTTTCCGAATTTAAAGAGCTCGTACAATTTGACCTTGTTGATCCTGCGGTGCCTGTATAACAATGCAAATTTTGGAACCGATTATTTTCTGATGGCAGAGAGATTTGACAAGTTGCATTATCAATAGGAAAATACCATCTATTTCCTGTTACGTTCCAGTACAGCTCATCATAATCATCAAAATACCCAATTTGAAAAGGCACACTGTAACTAATTTCATATTGATAAACCCCTTGTTCTAAAACAACATTTTTGCTCCCAATATAAATTTTCCAGTCGTATTTGCTTCTTTCTGTAAAATATTGTTCTTCTTTTCCATCTTTTTTAATGGAACTTATCGAATATTCTACATCAATCTGGTTGCCATTTTTATCTTCTCGGGTTAATGGCAACACCCTCAGCAAACCATGTCTAAACTCATTCCCTTCTGCTTTTATGGTAATGTTCTCTACAACCTGAATGGTTCCTGATTTTTCGATTTGAACTTTAACGTCAAAATCTAAAATTCGCTCCTGCGCCTGAATCTGATAAAATAAAACAGAAAATAATACTAAAAATACTTTTTTTAGAGACATATTAATAAACGATTTAAAACTGAACTTTAGGTAATTCTCTTTGATTCTGCTCTTCTAACTCGAGGTAATCTTTTTTCGGAAAACCAAAAATTCCAGCAATCAGATTACCTGGAAAAGATTCAACTGCAATATTATATTCTCTTACTGTCCCGTTATAATATCTTTTTGAGCGTTCTATTTCAGTTTCTATTTCTCCTAAATCAGACTGGAGATCTAAAAAATTAGTATTTGCTTTTAGGTCAGGATAGTTTTCTGCCAATGCAAAAACTGATCCCACAGCATTATTAAGCCGTTGATTCAGGTTTAGTTTTTCATCTGAATTATTAGTATTTAAAGCCTGATTACGAAGGTTTACAATAGACCTGAGTGTTTCCTTTTCATGTTCCATATACCCTTTTACAGTTTCTAAAATATTAGGAATCAGATCGAATCGCTTTTTTAAGATAATATCGATGCCGCTAAACGCTTCTTCTACACGATTTCTTTTGGAAACAAAACCGTTGTAAAGCACAATAAAGAAAATGATAATTAGTAGAAAAGAAACTGTAATAATTATGGTGGTCATACTTTAGAATTAAATTCGGAGCCCAAATTTAACAATAAAAATATTAACAAATCAACAGAATTATTTCTTTCTCTCAATAACGTAATTCACCATCAAAGTCAAAGCGTCTTTGTATTCTGAATCGGCAAAGTTTTGAAGTAAAGCAAGTGCTTCCTGCTGGAATTCGACCATTTTGTTTTCGGCGTAAGCCAAACCATTATTATTTTTTACAAAGGCGATAACTTCTTTTACGCGTTTTTTGTCTTTGTTGTGGTTTTTGATAGAGTTTATCAGCCACTTTTTTTCTTGTGGAGTACAAGTATTTAAAACGTGAATTAAAGGCAAAGTCATTTTTTGCTCTTTAATATCTATTCCTGTTGGTTTTCCGATTGCTTCGTCGCTATAATCGAATAAATCGTCTTTGATTTGAAAAGCCATTCCGATCAATTCGCCAAACTTACGCATGTTTTCAACTTGCGTATCATCTTCGATTACGGCTTTCGCGCCAAGCGCACAACATGCAGCAATAAGCGTTGCCGTTTTCTTTCTAATGATTTCGTAGTAAACGTCTTCAGTAATATCAAGTCTTCTTGCCTTTTCTATTTGAAGCAGTTCTCCTTCGCTCATTTCGCGAACAGCTACAGAAATAATTCTCAACAAATCAAAATCCCCATTGTCAATAGAAAGTAACAAACCTTTAGATAATAAATAATCACCAACTAAAACGGCGATTTTATTTTTCCAAAGTGCATTGATTGAGAAAAATCCGCGACGACGATTACTATCGTCTACAACATCATCGTGGACTAAAGTTGCTGTATGAATTAATTCAATTACAGAAGCTCCGCGATAGGTTCTTTCGTTGACAGTACCGCCAGAAACCATTTTTGCAGTAAGAAAAACAAACATCGGACGCATTTGTTTTCCTTTGCGGTTTACAATATAATATGTGATTCGGTTTAGCAACGCAACCTTAGAAGTCATCGACTCATGGAACTTTTTTTCGAAAAGTTCCATCTCGTTAAAAATGGGCTGCTTTATTTGAGACGTAATATTCATTTAATCACCAAATATACTATTTTAAATAAAAATACGTTGTGTATTTTAGGTTAGGATTTAAATAATTTATGCCTTAGCCTGAAAAAAATCTCCAAAAATGCTCTAACTAATACTGATTTGAATTCATTAACTTAAAAGAACAACCTAAACTATTTTATTTATGAAAACAAAACTTTTATTAATTAGCACATGTATTACTGTGTCTTTTTTCATCAGCTGTAATTCTGATGAAAAAACAAATGATGGATCGGGAGCGGCGATTACCAACGATGAGATTATAACCAACTCTAAAATCGATGCTTCTGTTGAGGATGTTACTAATATTGCTGAAGATCAATTTAGCTCTCAGCTTAACATAAATTCAAAACCAAGCGGACCAATAAAAAATTATCTTCCTAGCTGTGCAACAATCACTACGGTTTTAACCAACAATACTTGGACAAAAACAGTAGATTTTGGTGTTGAAGGCTGTACTCTTAATAACGGAAATACAGTAAAAGGTAAAATGGTTGTTTCTTTTTCAAACGATTTTACTTCTTCTACACAAACCATTAGCTATACTTTTGAAGGATTTTACCATAATGGTAAAGAAATTCAGGGAAGCAAAAGTATTGTGAGAACTATTAAAGAAACGAATTTATTAGTAACACCACACCCTGTTTCTACAGCTTCTATAGATTTGACTGTTAAGTTTGATGACGGAAAAATTTATTCAAGAAAAGGAACTTTGATAAAAGAAATGACTTCTGGTTACGACACGTGGTTCGATTGGGATGATAATGTGTTTGTTGTTACCGGAAGCGGTTCTACAACTTTTCCTAACGGAGATACTTTCTCTGCAGAAATTACAACTCCTCTTGAGTTTAATGCGGCTTGCAGAAAATCTATCGCTGTAAAAGGAATTGTTTCAATAACTAAAAATGGCGCTACAGCAACTATCGATTATGGTAGCGGAGAATGCGATACTCTTGTAAAAGTAACAAAAGACGGAGTTACAGAAGAAGTAGATTTGAAAAAATAAAGCATCCTTTTTGTCCAGAAAAAAAGCATTAAAAACGAGAAATCTCTTGTCTTTAATGCTTTTTTGTTTTTATGATTTAAAGGATTATCCTTCTTTGTTGGCTAATTGTCCGCAGGCAGCGTCGATATCTTTTCCTCGGCTTCTTCTCACTTTTACCACTACTCCGATATTTTCAAGTGCTTTTATGTAAGCCATAATCGATTCTTCTGAAGCTTGCTGGAATTCTCCATCATCAATTGGATTGTATTCAATTAAATTGACTTTGCAAGGCACATATTTACAGAATTTAACCAAGGCATCAACCGAAGCTTTATCGTCGTTAATTCCTTTCCAGACTACATATTCGTAAGAAATTTTGCTTTTCGTTTTTCTGTACCAATATTCTAGAGCTTCTCTTAAATCTTTTAAAGGAAAGTTTTTACTGAAAGGCATAATGCGTGCGCGAGTTTCATCTATAGCGGAGTGCAGAGAAACTGCTAATTTAAACTTCACATCGTCATCGGCCATTTTTTTGATCATTTTAGGAATTCCTGAAGTCGAAACCATGATTCGTTTTGGAGACATTCCTAAACCTTCCTCTGAAGTAATCATGTCGATTGCTTTAATGACATTGTTATAGTTCATTAAAGGTTCTCCCATTCCCATAAAAACAATATTCGAAAGTGGATGATTGTAATACAAACGGCTTTCTTTATCGATAGCTAGAACTTGATCGTAAATTTCACCTGGTTCTAGATTACGCATTCTTTTTAATCTTGCTGTTGCGCAGAAATTACAATCTAAACTACAACCAACCTGACTAGAAACACAAGCCGTAGTTCTAGTTTCTGTCGGAATTAAAACAGATTCTACTACAAGTCCGTCATGAAGTCTCACGGCGTTTTTTACTGTTCCGTCGCTACTTTTTTGCATTGTATCGACCTTAATATGATTGATAACAAAGTTGTTTTCAAGCATAGACCTTGTAGCTTTTGCCACATTTGTCATGTCTTCAAAACTGTGAGCGCCTTTGCTCCATAACCATTCGTAAACCTGATTTCCGCGAAAAGCTTTGTCTCCATTTTCAACAAAAAAATCGCGAAGCTGATCTTTTGATAAGGCTCGTATGTCTTTTTTCTCCATTTGCATGCTGCAAAGTTAATTTATTTCCACTGTTTTCTAAAACTTAAAGCACTTTCTGGTCTTTTTTCTTGATTTCTTCCTCAAAAAACAAGCTTAAAAAACGACACGAGATATTTTCAACCAAAAAACACAACAAACTAATAAGCAATTACTTACGCTTTATTTTCTTTTCCTTAAAGATAAAATCTGACTGATAATAGGCCATTCTCTCCTATACTATAACAATTTAATAAAACTTTAGCCATGATTTTTATCATTCCTTTTTGTTCGCGCGCGCGATAATTTTGGTCTAAGAAATAAGGATAGTTTTTAATTCTCAACCACTAACTGAATTTAAATCTTCCTTATTTGAATGATTAACCTATACTTTATCAACATGAAAACAATTCTATCATTTTTACTGACAGTAATTTTTACAACTATGGCATTACAGGCAAATGCTCAAAAAAATTATAGCGTAGCAGCAAACTCAACTTTTGAAGTAGCAGGAACTTCTACAGTACACGACTGGGTAATGAAATCTACAGAAGGAACAGGAATGGCCAATTTAATGGTTAAGGATTCTAAACTTTCTAGTATAAATAGTTTAAGAATTTCATTATTAGCTGAAAGTTTAAAAAGCTACAAAACTAGTATGGACCAAGTAGCTTATGAAGCTTTGGATACCGAAACTCATAAACACATTGAATACGTTTTAAAATCTGCTGAAAAAATAGATGACAACACTTGGAATCTAACCGGAGTTTACACTATTGCAGGAGTAAGCAAAGAATACAAAACTCAGGTAAAAGTAACTGCCAACAAAGGAAGCATTATTCTTCAAGGTTCTAACCAAATTACTTTTGGCGATTTTGAAATGACACCGCCTAAAGCTGCTCTTGGAGTTGTAAAAGCTGGAAAAGATTTAACGCTAATTTTCAATATCATTTTAAGCTAAAGAACTTCTGTGTAATGTTAAAAATAACATTCTTTTAAAAGTTTCTGATCTTCAAGCAAATGTTAAAATTATCAATTTAATAAAATTCAACTCCCAGTTTACTGATTTCGCAAAAAATGAAAACGTTGTAGTTATTAAATACCAATTTAATAAAATTTTAACAATGATTTTTATCATGTACCAAGCTGGTTTATAAGTAGATCTTTGATACAAGTTAAAAGTAAACAATAAACACTTAGAGATAGAATTGGCCGAGTTTATCTATTTTTTTTAATCAAAATCACAATTAAAATGAAAACCCATAAAATTAAATTATTCGCCCTTGTTTTTGCAATTTTCGGAATTACGTCACTTGCGACAGCACAAAAATCATACACTTTAGACAACAAATCAACTTTTTCTGTAGCTGGTACATCTACACTTCACGACTGGGAGATGAAATCGGCTTCTGGAACAGGAACTGCCTCTTTAAACATTGCTAACGGAAAGCTAACGGACATAGAAGCATTGACAATAAGTCTTTTAGCGGAAAGCGTAAAAAGCGAGAAGAAAAGCATGGATAAAGTGGCTTACGAAACCCTAAAAACAGATAAAAACAAACAAATTAAATATGTTCTGAAATCTGCTGAAAAAGTAAACGAAACGACTTGGGAATTAACTGGAACTTACACCATTGCCGGAGTTAGCAAAGTTTACAAAACTTCTGTAAAAACAACGGTTACAAAAGATGGTTTAAATCTTCAGGGATCTAACAAAATCACTTTTACAGATTTCGGAATGAAATCTCCAACAGCAATGCTTGGAACAATAAAAACAGGTCAGGACCTAACTATAAAATTTAATTTAACCTTTAATTTATAAGCCATGAAGAAGATTTATATCCTATTTATTACAGTAATTAGCACATTTACAGTTCAGGCACAAGTTAGCTTTGGAAATATGCAAAACCAAATCTCTCGAGGGAAAGATGGTATCAACGTTTTCGACGTTCAAAAAGATGATAGAGAATTTAAAGGTTTAAGCATTGACCTTGGTGGAGCTTTCAACATGGATTTTCAAGCAACAAATTCATTCAACGACCAGCCTGCTAATTCTACCACGACTACAACTAATGGAGGTACAACGACCGTTAGAACCATTACTGGATATCGTTTAATGAATACTGAAAACAATTTTACTCTTCCTGGAGCTGACCTATACCTTGGTGCTCAATTGTTTGACGGTGTACGAGTAAATTTAGATGTTTATTTGGCATCAAGACACCACAATGATGCTTATGTAAAAGGAGGTTATTTACAAATTGACAAGTTAGACTTCATTAAAAAAGATTTCTTGGCAGATGTAATGAAATATGCTACCATTAAAATTGGACAAATGGAGAACAATTTTGGTGATGCTCACTTTAGAGGTTCAGATAATGGTAATACAATCAGAAATGCATTTGTTGGAAACAACATCATGTATTCTTTCACCACAGAAATGGGTATGGAGGTTTACTACAACAGAAGCGGATGGGTAAGCATGTTGGGTGTTACAAATGGTAATTTAAATCAGAGTAATGAAGAAGTTTTTTACACTACTGGTCCAAACACCAATACAACACATAGCCCTTCAATCTTAGCTAAATTCGGTTATGACAAACAGGTTTCTCCAGATTTAAGAATAAGACTTACTGGTTCTTACTACCATAATGCGAATCTTGGTAATGCAAACATTTACTCTGCTAATAGATCAGGATTTGGTTATTGGGGAATATTGAATAATAACGCTTACACCAATACCGTTACTCGAACTGATGCTAACGGAAATGTTACTATAACGAATACAGATGTTCCTACTAGTTTCAGTAAGACTTCTACTCCAGAGGCAACGTTCAACCCTAATTTTAAAAACTGGGCTACGACATACATGATTAACCCTTTTGTAAAATACAAAGGACTTGAATTCTTCGGAACTATCGAATTAGCTTCAGGAGGAGATAAAGCTGGAACTGATGACAAACGTACAGCAAATCAATATGCAACAGAGCTTATTTACAGATTTGGAAAAACAGAACAATTCTATCTAGGAGGAAAATACAATACAGTATCTGGAAAATTATCTAATGCTGATGCGAAAGAAGTTACCGTAGATAAATTTGAAGCAAGTGCTGGTTGGTTTATGACTAAAAATATCTTAGCTAAATTAAACTACGTTAATCAAAACTATAAAAATTACTCACAATTTGTGGGAAATCCTGCAACTGGGAATGCTAACAACTTTTATGGAGGAAAATTTAATGGTTTAGTATTCGAAGCAGTAATTGCATTCTAATATGAAAAAAAAATGAAAACAAGATTTTCAATATTGATTATGGGTTTAACAATGTTCTTTTTACTAGGAAGTGCTAAACCCACTTTTTTTCCAGAAGATACTGCTGTGGTAATAAATAAAATAAAAATAGAAATCACAGGTCTATCAACTGTAGGCAAATACAATTGCTCTAATACTTTCCCTATAAAAGATACTGTCTTTGTAAATTCAGTCAAAAAAAATACATTTAATACCGAAATAAAAATGTCAAACTTTGATTGTGGCAACAAAGTCATGACCAAAGATTTACAGGGAACTGTAAAGGTTAAAAAATTCCCGAACAGTACCGTTTCTATTAGTGATATAAAACCTTCGGGGAAAAATTACAAATGCAGACTAAACTTTTATATCACTGATAAAACACTTAAATACAAAGATTTCATCTTATACAATACTGACGATAAAATTCAAGGAACTCTAAGTTTGAAATTTTCTGATATTGAACTAGAAGCTCCCGTGAAGATGGCGGGTTTAATTAAAGTTAAAGACGATATTATAATTAATTTCAGCTTATATAAAAACTAATTTTCCGCATTAAAAAAAATAAACAGCAGGCATACAAAAATCAAAATTTGGCACAAGAATTGTTTTGCTCTCAAAAGAAAACATAATCTTACAAAGAGCTCAATCATTTTAAAATTTGTAACTTTATTTTTCAGCCATTTAACCTTTAAGTTTTATCAACCTAAAAAAATTAAATTATGAAAAAACAGATTTTGAGTTTAGCTGTAATTGCTTTATTAGCATTCGCTGTTCAATCATGCGAGAAAAAAGAGAACAAAACTGCAGAAGACGAATTAACTCTTGGAAACAAAGTGGATACTCTTACTTCTGATATCGAAGAAGTAAAAGACACTGTAGTAAACAAAGCTGAAAACGCCGCTGCAAAAGCAAAAGATGCTACAGAAAATGCGGCTAACGATGTAAAAGATGCAACTAAAAAAGCAGCAAATGACGTTGAAAATGCAGCCAAAAAAACAGCAAATGACGTAAAAGACGCAACTAAAAAAGGAGCAGAAAAAGTAGAAAATGCTGCCAAAGCTGCTAAAGACGGAACTGTAAAAACTGCTAAAGATGTAGATGCAGCTTTGAAAAAATAAATTTCATCTAAATCTAAACAGAAACCATTCGTAAAACGAATGGTTTTTTTATGCCCAATACTAAGCGTATATTTTTGTATTTTTGTAGCTAAATTACAAGATACTACAACATGCATTTTATATCTCAAGAATTAGAAGATTATATCGAACAGCATTCTGAAAAAGAACCAGAATTGTTGGCAAAACTCAATAAAGAAACCTACCAAAAAATACTTTTACCAAGAATGCTAAGCGGTCATTTTCAAGGCCGTGTTTTAAGTATGCTTTCTAAATTGATTCGTCCTGTAAATATTCTTGAAATCGGAACTTACACTGGTTACGCAGCTTTATGTTTATGCGAGGGAATGCAGGAAAACGGTCAATTACATACTATTGATATTAAAGAAGAATTGGTCGATTTTCAGCGAAAATATTTTGATATGTCTCCTTGGGGAAAACAAATTTTTCAGCATTTAGGTGAAGCTGTAAATATTATTCCAGATTTAGATGTAAAATTTGATTTGGTTTTTATTGATGCTGATAAAGAAAACTATTTGAATTACTGGGAAATGATTGTTCCAAAAATGAATAAAGGTGGTATCATTTTGTCTGATAACGTTCTTTGGAGCGGAAAAATTCTAGATCCAGTTCACCCAAACGATGTAAGCACAAAAGTACTTTTAGAATATAATCAGCTTTTAAAAGATGATCCTCGAGTTGAAACGGTTTTATTACCAATTCGTGATGGATTGACGGTTTCGAGAGTATTATAGATTTTTGAGATTCTAAGTTGCTAAGGCGCTAAGATTCTAAGTTTTTCTTTTTAAAAGCAATTAAAATGACTTATTTAAATCAGATTGATACTGAAGGTTTTTCAATTATAAATAATGTTTTTACAGAAACTGAAATTGAAAATATAATTTCGTTGATTGAAAACAAAACTACAGATAATCAAAAAAATGCGACTTTCAGAAAGTCTCAAGATTTATTTGCGATTAGACAATTTCATAAAGAAATTCCAGAAACCCTTCCTTTTGTTTTTAATAAAAATCTGCAGGAAATTATAAAATCTACTTTTGGAGAAGGCTTTTTTATAACCAAATCAATCTATTTTGATAAACCTGAAAAATCGAATTGGTTTGTGGCTTATCATCAGGATTTAACGATTTCTGTTGATCAGAAGATTGAAGTAGAAAATTTCGAAAATTGGACCGTAAAACAAAATCAATTTGCGGTTCAACCTCCAACAGAAATATTAGAGAATAATTTCACAATCAGAATTCATATTGACAAAACCACTAAAGACAATGGTGCTTTAAAAGTGATTAATAATTCACATTCAAAAGGAATTTTGAGAATTGAGAATCTTGATTTTGAAAATGAAAAAGAAACAATTTGTGAAGTCGAGAAAGGCGGCATTATGATTATGAAACCTTTATTGTTTCACGCATCAAACAAAACGACAAATAACGAACGCAGAAGAGTAATCCACATTGAATTTAGCAGACAACAACTCCCAAATGGCTTAGAATGGAGCGAAAAAACAATTCTAAATTAGTTTTTTTTAAAGATGCTAAGGTTCTGAGATACTAAGATTCTAAGTTTTTTGAACTGAATTAAAATATATTTTGAGTTGTCTTCAGCTTTAGCTGAAGGTTATTAAAAGCTTAAAAAGAAAAGGCTTTAGCCGAAATACATTTGTATTTTGACTAAAGCCTTTTAGTATTATAAAGTAAGAAGTAAGAACTTAGAATCTTAGTATCTCAGAACCTTAGTATCTTTAAAATTTATCCTGGAAAGTATTGCGGTTTCAGTTTTCGATACACTAAATAAATAAGTGATCCGAAAAGTGCTCCGAAGAAATATCCAGCAAGGATATCACCTGGAAAATGCAATCCTAAATAAATTCGGCTGTAAGCAAAAATTAAAGGCCAAAGGAATAAAAATCCGAAATATTTAAAGTGGCGTTTTAAAACTAAGAATAAGAAAGTTGCCACCGCCATAGTATTTGCGGCATGTCCAGAGAAAAAACTAAAAGATTTTCTAACCTGAACCACTCTAATGATTGAATTAACCTCAGGATCATTACAAGGGCGCAAACGCTGAAAAGTGTGTTTGAATAAATTACAAGTCTGATCTGTAAAAGCAATCAGAATGGCTATAAAAAGCAATAAATACAGAGTTTGTTTTCCTCCTATTTTTTTATAAATAAGATAGAATAGAAATAAGAAAAATGGCGTCCAATACAATTGATTGGTAATGATAAGCCATAATTTATCGTATGTTTCAGAACCTAATCCGTTAAGAAAGATTAAAAGCTCTTTATCTAATTCCTGTATTTTTTCAAGCATATTACATTTGGCGTTTTATAGGTCCAGAAAGGGTATCAATGTCTTCTTTTACTTTTTCGATTTCAGTTGCAGTATCTCCTAAAAGATTTCCTGTATCTCCAAGTAAATTAGATTTTGCATTATTAATTTCTGCATTAATATTTCCAGTAATATCATTCAAAGATTTTGCATCAAGGCCATTAGCCTCTGCTCCTTTTTGAATTTCACTTTTAATATCATTAGTTGCATTTTTTAATTGAGCCATAGCTTTCCCCATTGTACGAGCAATTTCTGGCACTTTATCAGAACCAAAAAGCATTAGCACTATAAACAGTATGAAAACTAGTTCTCCTCCTCCTATACCAAACATAACTTTTATTTTTGTTGTCGCAAAGATATTAAACTTTTCAGCTTAGAGTTTTAAAATTAACTTAAAAAGTCCTTTAAAATACATTTCCTAAAAAGAAAAAAGTCCATCAAGCTTTTAAACCTGATGAACTTTTCATTTCATTTTTATTTTATTTAGTCAAATTTTGACTTTGTTTCTACTTTTGGCCAAGAGTTGTTTGTCACATCAATATCTGCCGTCAGCAATTGCGGGTCAATTTGAATGCTTTTAATTGCTTTTGTAGTAGCGTAAACTTTTTTAGCAGTTTCATTACTTTTTCTCCAGATTTGCGCTGGATATTTGTAATTGTCTTTAGAACCGTCTTCGTAAGTTATCTCTACTAAAATAGGCATAATCATTCCGCCTGGTTTATTAAATTCTACTTCATAGAAATATTTAGGAGATTTAATAGAAGCTTTTTCTTCAGCAGTGAAAGTCTGATCTACATAATCTGCCAAAGGTTTGAAATCTTCTACTTTTAAAGCTTTTTTCTTAGAACTGTTAACTTCTGCATTATCTCCAGCAACTAAGTAAACAAAAGGTCCTTTATCATATCCAAAACGCCCTTTTCTTACTTTAATATCTTTAATATCTGCAGTTGGAGTATCTGAAACGTAGTATTGTTTTACATCTTTAATTCCGATATCTACGAAATCTGTTGAGTAGAACCAACCTCTCCAGAACCAATCCAAATCTACTGCAGAAGCATCTTCCATCGTTCTAAAGAAATCTTCTGGAGTTGGGTGCTTAAATTTCCATCTGTTTGCATATGTTCTGAATGCGTGATCGAATAATTCTCTTCCCATAACTACTTCTCTTAGAATATTAAGACCTGTAGCTGGTTTTCCGTAAGCGTTATTTCCAAATTGGTGAATTGTCTCAGAGTTTGACATAATTGGCTCTAAGAACTTTTGATCACCACTCATGTAAGGAACAATATTTTTTGCTGGCCCTCTTCTTGAAGGGAAATTTGAATCTAATTCTTGCTCAGCTAGATATTCTAAAAATGAATTCAAACCTTCATCCATCCAAGTCCATTGGCGCTCATCTGAATTTACAATCATCGGGAAGAAAGTGTGCCCAACTTCGTGGATAACAACACCAATCATACCGTTTTTAATTTCTTTGCTTGTCACTCCGTTTTCGTCAGGACGACCAAAGTTCCAGCAAATCATTGGATATTCCATACCTTGATCTTCAGCAGAAACTGAAACTGCTTTTGGATAAGGATAATCAAAAGTATGTGCAGAATAGCTTTTTAAAGTATGAGCAACAACCATTGTAGAAGTTTCTCCCCAAAGTGGATTTGCTTCTTTTGGATAAACAGATTCTGCCATAACAACTCTGTTTCCAATTTTCACAGCCATTGCATCGTAAATGAATTTTCTAGAAGAAGCAATTCCGAAATCACGAACATTTTTAGCACTGAATTTCCAAGTTTTTTTCTTTTCAGAGAAACCTTTTTCTGCTGCTTCTGCTTCTGCTTGCGTTACAATAACAACAGGTTTGTCAAATGCTTTTTGAGCTTGCTCGTATCTTTTTACCTGTTCAGTAGTAAATACTTCGCTTCTATTTGTTAATTCTCCTGTCGCATCGATAACGTGATCTGCAGGAACTGTAATGTTTACGTCAAAGTTTCCGAAAGGAAGAGCAAACTCTCCGCTTCCCCAGAATTGCATATTTTGCCATCCTTCAACATCGTTGTAAACTGCCATTCTTGGGTAGAATTGTGCAATTACATATAATTTATTTCCGTCTTTCTCGAATAATTCATATCCAGAACGACCACCTCCTTCTTTTCTGTAGTTATTGATATTGTACCACCATTTGATTGAAAAAGAAATTTTTTCTCCAGGTTTTAAAGGTGAAGTCAAATTAATACGCATCATTGTTTCATTGATCGTATAAGACATTGCGCTTCCTTTTACATCTTTAACTTGCTCGATATTAAAACCGCGCTCTAAATCTTTTTTCAAATATTTAGTAGAAAAACCATCCAATGGAAGAACTTGACTAATCTTATCACTTTCTGCTAATGTGCTTTGTGTATTAGCTTTTGCCTGATTTTGATCTAACTGTACCCATAAATATTCCAGACTGTCTGGCGAATTATTTGTATAGGTAATAGTTTCAGATCCACTTAATTTTGAATTTTTATCATCCAATTCAATATCAATTTTGTAATCTGCTTGCTGTTGGTAATAAGCAGGTCCTGGAGCCCCAGAAGCTGTACGAAACATATTTGGAGTCGCCAGCAAATCATACATTTGGCTAAACTTATTCGTATCGTACTTTCCCTGTTGTCTAGTGGGTGTGGTTGTTGCTTTATCCTGCGCCACTAACATTGCAGGAAAAAGTAATAATAATGAAAGTTTTTTCATAAAAATTTAATGGTAATTTCTTTAGGCTGTGAAAATAGTAATTAAAACATTAATTTTATCCATACATTAATATTTTAACAATTCTTTCCTTGAAGATTCTGTAAAAAGAACACTTCTTTTGGTGTCAAATGCTGAAATATGTGTAATGTTTTGCTGTTCTGAATTCCAATCTACCAAAATCGTGTTTGAAATCTCTAGGGTTTTGAATTTATCTATATCCTTAATTCTTGAATAACAAACCAAAACATCATCAGCTTCGACTTCTTTAGACAAGAAAGTTATCGCTTTTGACTGCCCATTTACTTTAATTAAAAAATGCTCTGATAAATATTTTTTTAATAATTCAACATCTGCCGGGGTTTCCTTGCTTGTACCAACAAACGTTTTTTTGTGATACTTTTTCTCCATTGCATTATTCAAATCATCAATAAAAATGCGGGAAGTAATTTGCAGCATCTTCTTTTCTGCAGCATAATTTACTTGAAAAACACCCACATAAAATTTATGAAAAGCAAATGCTGAAGACAATACAAACAAAATTCCCAGCAAAGGGTAAACTAACTTTTTTTTCATTTTTGAGTAGCCTCAGCTTTCTTAAATTCTTTATTCTTATTAATCATAAAGTCCATTAACTGGAATTTCTGATCTGGATCTACTAATTGCTTAGAATGTGGATCGTTTGAGCAGTACATTAAGAAAAGCTCAATTTCGTCGTCTTTAAGATTAAGTGTTTTAGAATAAAAATCTTTTGTAAAATTGTCTTTAGCATATTCTACAAAAGCTATATCTGTAACTTCTTCCTCTCTTACTTCGTCTTTTTTACTCAAAAGTTTTTTGACATCTTTAAAAATTCGAACAAAATCGGTTCCGTATTTTATAGTCTGATCCGACATCATGGCATTGTTTTTTGCAGTAGATTGCTTATCGTCTTCAAACTGCATATCCACATATTTCTGTGAACCACCTTGCATCGACTTTACTTTTAAATCTTTATGAACGACAACTTCTTTAAGCTGATTGTTGACCAAATCCAATTTTACTTTTAAAAGAATCTGAGCACAATCTTGTTCTGTTAAAACTATTTTTTTTGATTGAAATGTCAGACCAGAGAACAACAAAGTGTCTTTTGGCTGTGCAGCAATATCAAACAAACCACCAGGACCAATAAATGTCCGAACATTAGCATTGATATTCATTACATAACCACTTTCTATGGCTAAAAAATCATTTATAACCTGACCGTGTAATGGTTTCCTAAAACCGTTTTGCCCTAATACAAATTGACATAATAAGCAGACAACGAGTACTCCTAATTTATTTTTCATTTTCGAGAATTGTTAGATATTTTCTTGCTAGATCTGTGATTAAAAACATACTCATTGTTTTGTTTTTAGTATTCAAAGATACAGCAAATTCAGCATCATCTACACAAAATAATTGAAATCCTTTTATATCATCTACCGGAATTTTCAATCGGTTTGTATAATAATTCTCGTCGAAAAGATATTCGAGTTTTCTAAAAAGGACTTCTTTTTTCTCTACATTCACTTCTTTTTTCAGCATCGCTGTTCGTCCCGAAATTTTATTCAACAGCTTATCAATCGATGTTGAAGTAGCTGTATAAACCTTTCGCTCTGCAGGCGTATATTTTTTTTGTCCGTATGGAATTATTCCTAAATTTTCAGCTGTTATATTGGCATTTTCATTAACAACAACTTCTTTTAATTCCACTTCTTTAGCGGTCATTTTTATAACTAAAGAACCAACAGCCAAATCTTCTGCAGTTATTCGACGTTTAACGGGATCTAAGTTTACAGCAGAAAAAACCAAAACATCTCCTTCTCGTACAGCAATCGAAAAATTACCATCAGAATCTGAAACCGTAGCAACTTGCGTGGCATTATTTATAATATTAACACCTTCAACTGAAGTCGATTGCTCCTGCACTTTCCCTACCAACAACTTCACATCAGTTTTTTGCCCAAAACCAATCTGAACAAAAAAAAGAAAAACAAAAATTGATATAATCCTACTTACCCTCACTAGCAATCATTTCTTTATACTTTACAGCCAATTCTCCTAAAAGAAATTCTGTAGAAGTTTTATTTTTAGAATTTAAAATTACAGTAAACTTATCATTCTCAATTGCATAATATTCAAAGCCTTTTACATAATCTGCTGGAATTTTTAATCGGTAAATAAAGTGCTCCAGACTAAACATATTCTCCAAAAGCCTCATAAAAAATTCCTTTTTCTCAACTGCAACTTCTTTCTTAAGCATTGCTGTTCTTCCTGAGAAAAAATTCAACAACGGATCTGCCGAAATAGAACCTCCCGCCATAAGAGAACCTTCGCCTGAAGAGCCGCTATTTGCTGTCGGATTTAATGCTGTCGCCGTCTGCAATTTACGTTCTGCTGCAGTATATTTCTTTTGCCCCATCGGAATCACCCCCAAACTTTCGGCATTAATATTATCATATCTCCGCACAACAACCTCTTGCAATTGATACATCACCATATTGAGATTGACGATAAAATTAAGATTTGAAAAATCTTCTTGCTTCAGCATCACTCTTTTTTCTTTAAAGCTTATTGAAGAAAAAACCAGAACATCATCTGCTTTTGCAGAAATCGAAAAAGATCCTGATGCATTTGTTGTCACCGTTTCTTCTGTTTGTGCATTGATTACATAAATACCCTCTAAATCCGAGGCATTCGAAACCACTTTACCATTAAAGATAGAACGATCTTGACTTTGAGACCAGCAAGCCTGTCCCGCAACAACAATTAAAAAACAAGTAATTTTCTGAAACAAAATAAAATAAATTAAAAATATTCTTAAAACGGTAAAAATATCTCAAGTCATTCCAAATTTAGTATTAATAACATGGTAAAAATATGTTAATTAAAACATTAAAAATTTAGACAAAAACAGAGTTTTTAATACCTTTAACAAACAAATTTTGAGTTTAAAAATCATGAAAAGCGTTATCATTGCAAGCACCTCTACTTTGCACGGAGGCAACTACTTAGAATATCTTTTACCTACTTTAAAAACACATTTTAAAAACTGTAAAACAATCTTATTTATTCCGTATGCGCGTCCAGGAGGAATTTCGCATGACGAGTACACAAAAAAAGTTGCAGAGGCTTTTGCAACAATTAATATTGATGTTAAAGGAATTCATGAATTTGAAAACGCACAAGATGCAGTGAAAAATGCTGAAGGAATTTTTACAGGCGGAGGAAATACTTTTCTACTAGTCACTCAGCTTTACAAAAATAATGTTATGCAATTACTTTCTGAAACTGTAAAAAACGGCACTCCATATCTTGGATCAAGCGCAGGAAGCAATATTTGCGGCTTATCAATGCAAACTACGAACGATATGCCTATAATTTATCCTCCAAGTTTTCAAACTTTAGGGTTAATTCCATTCAATTTAAATCCACATTATTTAGATGCCGATTTACAATCTAAACACATGGGCGAAACTCGTGAAACAAGAATTAAGGAATTTCACGCATTTAATTCTATTCCGGTTTTAGGTTTAAGAGAAGGAAGCTGGCTGGAAGTTAAAGGCGAAAAAATTACTTTGAAAGGAGATTTGTCTGCTCGTTTATTCAAACAAAACGAAATTCCGACGGAGTTAGAAACAGAAAGTGACTTGAGCTATCTGAAATAATTTTTAAACCATATAAGTGATATAAGTTCATTTGAAAGCTAAAATTAAAAAACTTACAATTTCTTATATCACTTATGGTTAAAAAAAACAAATAAAAACAAAAAAGCCTCAAACAGTGTTTGAGGCTTTTGAAGAGCGAAAGACGAGGCTCGAACTCGCGACAACCAGCTTGGAAGGCTGGAGCTCTACCAACTGAGCTACTTTCGCAT
>NZ_JBHNPP010000024.1:0-75705 GCF_042436695.1 Flavobacterium sp. HJSW_4 | reverse complement strand
GATACCGTATTCGCAAAAAACTGCAGCTTCCGTCAGATGTAAACATTACCGAATTTATTCTCAATTTCTAATTTTTATCTTGTAAATGAAATCCTAAGTAGTTTTACGCTTTTTATGGGCTATTTATTACATTTTTTTAATAGTACCGTAGTCAAACCGTACTCGAAAATGTAAGTCTTGCCTGATTTTTTAGTTAATATTGCGCTGTTATTGTCGGAAAATACAATCTGTTTTTGAAAACTAGCCTGTATTGAAGAAATAACAAATACTAACTAAAAACCTATTTAAAAATGAAGCAAAATGACTTTTTTTTCGGCCGACCACCGAGAAGCAATTCTTATTTAATGAAACAATTTTGTGTAGCAGTTTTATTTTTACTGTTACCATTTCTGAAAACTCATGCCCAATGTAATACGCTCGTTTGGTCTGATGAATTTAATGGTACAACAGTAGATTTAACCAAATGGCAAAGTATTTCAGGAAACGGATGTCCGTCGCTCTGCGGATTCGGAAATGCTGAAGCACAGCGCTACGATCCAAATCAGGCAACAATTGTAAAAGAGGGAACAAACAGTTACTTAAACATTGAGGCGAAATATGCGCCAAATGCACAGTTTCCAGATCAGCCGTATGCTTCTTCAAAATTGACTACAGAAGGGAAGTATTCTCTAAAATACGGAAGAATTGAAGCTCGTATGAAACTTTCTAACGCGCAAGGTGCATGGCCAGCTTTTTGGATGCTTCCAGTTAATGGAAATTGGCCTTTTACGGGCGAAATTGATATTATGGAAGCCAAGCATAGAAATCCGAAATCGGTAGATGGAACGATTCATTATGATGGTGGCGGTTATCAATTTACAGGAAGAAGTTACAGTTCACCAATTGATTTATCATCAGATTTTCACGTTTATGCTGTAGAATGGGGACCAAATATTATCAAATGGTTTGTTGATGATGTTTTGTTTCATACGGCGACGCCAAATACAACGGTAAACGGCGGATGGCCTTTTAATGACAGCAATTTTTATATTATTTTGAATCTCGCAGTTGGAAGCTACGGAACGCCTTACACAAGAGTTAACGGTGTGGGAGTAGAGCCAGTTCCTGCCGATTTCCCAGCAAAATTACAAGTCGATTATGTTCGTGTTTACGATGGGAGTTTTAAATATGCGGTAACTGGCGATAACAAAGTTTACCAAAATGAAACTAGTAAAACCTATTCTGTAAATGCAATTGCGGGGGCGACCTACAACTGGACTGTTCCAGCGGGAGCAACAATTGCATCAGGGCAGGGAACAAACTCGATTACAGTAAATTGGGGAACTTCTGGAGGAGATGTTTCTGTGGTTGCAACAGTTTCTGGCTGTAATGTCAATAACTACAAACTGGCGGTTACGACCGAACCAGCATTGCCAGTTGAAAAAATACATGAAGATTTTCAAAGTAATCGAAATGTATTGTACCCCGTAAAAACGGGAGTTTTGACAGAAGCTGTTGCGAATCCTTCTGCAACGGGAATTAACACTTCTGCTTTGGTTGGAAAATACGTTCGTAATTCAAGTGAATTGTATGATGTTTTAAACATTAGAAATGTAACGATTACCAATGCCAACGATTATGTGTACGGAAGAAAAAGACTTTCGTTTGACATTTATACTTCGGCGCCAGTTGGAACAAAAATCTCTATGCAATTAGAAAACAGTAATGTTACAACGGCAACTAATTATCCGTCAGGAAGACATAGCGGATTTAAAGCAACAACTACAGTTCAGAACAAATGGGAAACATTAGAATTTGAATTTGAAAAAGTAATCGATCCAAATACGAGTGCTTTGGCAATCAATAATGTGGTACTTCTTTTTGAATCGAATTCGAATTCTGGAGCGACTTATTATTTTGATAATTTGTTGACAAAAGCAGCGCCAGAAAAACCGATTATTGCGACTGACATTCTTCAAAATTACGACGGCGTAAATAAAATTATTAAAGGAACAACGACGGGAACGTATTCTGTTGTGGCAAATCCCGGAACTAATTCGGTTAACGCTTCCGCGAATGTGGCGAGGTACATTAGAAACTCTTCAGAACAATATGATGTGCTTTTCTTCAACACGCAAAGCACGATTGAAGATGCTGGTTTATTGAAAAATCAGACGAATAAAATCATGATTGACGTGTATACTTCTGCGCCAATTGGGACAGTGGTAAGTTTGAATTTGGAAAACAGTGCGACATCGCTTCCAGCTAATTATCCGACAGGAAGAAATAGTAATTACGTAGCGATTACAACCAAACAAAATCAATGGGAAACGCTGACTTTCTATTACAATTCAAGTCCAGATGCGGGAACTTCAAACTTGGCAGTAAATCAAATGGTTTTATTGTTCAATTCAGGTTCTTATACAAGTGATACTTACTATTTTGATAATATTAGAATTGGTTCAACAAAACTTCCAGACACTTTTACTCAAGGTGTAATTTATGAAGATTACCAAACGATTCACAATATTACGTTTAGAGATGCAATTGGAACGTACACGCCAAACACAGTAAATCCAAATGCAAGCGGAATCAATACTTCTTCTAACGTTGGAAAATACGTTCGCAAATCGACTGAATTGTATGATAATTTTTCATTCAATACAATAATAAATAATATTGGAGATTTCAAAGGCGGAGTTAAAAAGTTCGCGATGGACGTTTATACTTCTGCGCCAGTTGGAACCGTAATTTCTTGGCAGGCAGAAAGCAGTGCTTCAATTCCGTCTAATTATCCTGTTGGAAGACACAGTATTTATCAAGGAGTTGTAAAACAGACTAATGCTTGGCACACTGTAACTTTTACGTATGCGAGTTCGCCAGACACTTCAACTGCAGATAGTGATGTAAATCGTTTTGTTTTCTTGTTTGAACCGGGAACAAATTCTGGAAACACTTATTATTTTGATAATCTGAGAGCTTTAAATTTAGTTTCAACAGAAAATCCGAATCCGACTGTGAATTTAGCTTTAAATAAAACAGCGACAGCTTCGACATTAGAAAATGCAACATTTACTGCAAATCAAGTAACAGACGGAAATGCAGCTACAAGATGGGCGAGTTCTTTTGCGAATGCGACAGAATGGATTTATGTTGATTTAGGAAGCAATTACAATATCAATAGAGTGGTTTTAAAGTGGGAAGCCGCTTATGCAACGCAATACAAAGTGCAGCTTTCGACAGATAATGTTTTCACAGAAAATGAAACGGTAAGCAATCAAACTGCTTCAGACGGAGGAACAGATGATTTAACGGTAAGCGGAACAGGAAGATATCTTCGAATTTTATGTAATGCGAAAGCTTTAGCGCCTTACGGATATTCATTATTTGAAATCGAAGCTTATGGTTCGGCAGCGACTTTAAGTGCTAAAATGGCTTTGAATGTTGAAGAAGAATCTCAAGCAGAAGAAGTTCTTTTTGCCGTGTATCCAAATCCGACAACGAATTATGTTCGAGTTTCATCTCCTGAAAACTTAGATAATAAAGTCATTACGATTTATGATAATTCTGGAAATTTAGTTTTACAAAATAAAATTCAAGAAAACGAAAGCGTAATTGACATAAGCAGACTTCGTAGAGGAATTTATATTCTGAACTTCAAATCAGATCAAAAAAGCTGGACTAAAAAGCTGATTAAGAAATAATTTTAAATCTGTTGGGTGCAATTCAAGGAGGGCATACCAGTTGCACCTGGCGGATTTATTTAGTCATTTAGTTGAAAATGGCTTTGGTTTAAAATCTATTCACGTAACCCCAAAATTATTTAGATATGAATAAAATTAGACTTCAAAGATTTTCTTTTTTGACGACACTTTTTCTAGTGTTTTCAAGCCTAATGCACGCCCAAGGGCCTGTGCCTTTTACGATTAGTAATAATTCGACGTTTGCTGATAGCGAATTATATGTTGCCATTGTCGGTATCGATTATACCACAGGAAACCATGTTTGGGTCAATGCGAAAACAAGTCAGGTTTTGCCAATGAGCGCTTCTTACAATACCGTTACTGGACCAACTTACGGTGGAAACACAGGTCCGGGACAAAATTCAAAGTACGCTGCTTGTTTTACAAAATTGAGTGAAATTCCAAATAAAACCTTTACGCTTCCTTTAATTGCTGGATGTAGAGTTTTTATTTCTAAAGGTTCACAATTGTATTTTTACTTTTTTGGCGCAAACGGAGCTCCGTCTGGATATGCATCGCCAAATCCGCAAAATGCGACAGATCCGAATCAAGGAATTTTGTATGAAATGATCGAATTGACTAATAATCAATACGGTTTCTTCGGAAATCCAACAAGAGTTGATTCATACAAATATCCAATGGGATTGGAATTATTTGGTGCAAACGGTTACCAAAAGAAAGTGGGGGATTTGAAAAAACACGCTGATATTGTTGCCGCTTTTAAAGCGAATGTTCCAGCAGAATTTCAAGGTTGTGTGAACGATGCAACAGGCGAAATTACAGCACCTTCTAAAACGGCAGCTTACGCCGAAGGAACTGGACAATATGCAAACTACTTGAAATCATACATTGATGCGATTTGGAATAAATATAAAAATGAAGATTTGATTTTCTACGCAGGAGATGCGGGAGTTTTTAAAGGAAGAGTGATTGGAGAACAGCTAGAAATGGTGGGACAATCTGGCGCTTTTGTTGGAAGAACCGGACGCGTTCAAAACAGACCTTCAACACAAGAAGCTTTGGAAGGAAAAGGTGTTCTGGACAGAAGATTGGTTGATGGAGATTTAGATCTTGTAATTCAGTCGCAATTAACGGCTGCGATTAACCGTCACGTTGTCAATACAACTACTGCAAATCCGGGTCAGCAAAATTGGTATGATGCATCGAAATATTATCAAGTAAATCCAACGAATCATTATTCTAAATTTTGGCATTTACCAGGAATCAATATCGATAATTTAGCTTACGGATTTGCTTATGATGATGTTGCCGATCAGTCACCATCGCTTCATTCGCCACAGCCAACAAAAGTTATCGCAACATTTGGAGGTTATGCAGGATTAACGCCTTCAGTACCAGCTTCAACAGATGTAATTACAGTTTACAAAGACTGCAACTACACAGGATTTTCTGGCGGATTAACAATTGGAGATTATAATCTAGCTCGTTTAAATTCTTTGGGTGTTTTAAATGATGATATTTCTTCTTTGAAAATTACTCAAGGCTATCAAGCGATTTTGTATCAGGACGATAATTTTACTGGAGCTTCAACCGTAATTAATTCTGATAATACTTGTTTGAATACGACTTGGAATGATAAAGTGAGTTCAATCAGAGTTATTGCAAACGGAACGACAACTTTAGGAAACCAGACTTTCTTTCTTCAAAACAGAAATAGCGGTTTGTATATGGATGTTTGGAATTCTAGCATGTCAAACGGAGCAGGAATTAATCAAGGTGCTTTGAATTCTGGAAACAATCAGAAATTCACGCTTACGCATTTAGGAGACGGAATGTACAAAATCATTGCAAACCATAGCGGCATGTCAATGGACGTTAATAACTTCAATAAAGCTAATGGTGCTAGAGTAGAGCAATATCCATACAATGCAACGACAAATCAGCAGTTTATTTTGGTTTCTACAGGCGATGGTTATTACAAAATTGTTGCCCGTCACAGCGGAAGAATTGTTGAAGTTGCGGGAGCAAGTACAGCTTCTGGAGCAATTGTACAGCAATGGGATAACAATAACCAAACTTGTGGACAATGGAAATTAGTTCCAACTACAACTTCTCAAAGTTCCGTTTTAATTCAAGCCGAAGATTATTCAGCAATGAGCGGAATTCAAGTGGAAGCAACGACAGATACTGGCGGAGGTTCAAATGTCGGTTATACAGAAACTGGCGATTGGTTGGCTTACAACAGCATCAATTTCCCAACAACAGGTTCTTATTTAATTGAATATAGAGTTGCAAGTGCTTCAGGCGGTGTTCTTTCTTCAGATTTGAATGCTGGTGCTATTGTTTTAGGAAGTGTAACTGTTCCAAATACAGGAGGATGGCAAAATTGGCAAACGGTTTCTCAGACAGTAAACGTAAATGCAGGAACGTATAATTTCGGAATCTACATTCAGAATACTGGGATGAATATCAACTGGATTAAAATTACAAAAACAGCAGGAACAGCTAAAATAGCTGCTACTGAAACGGTTGAGGAAGAACCAACTGCAACAGAATTAAATGTTTATCCAAGTCCGGCAGAAAGCACTCTTTTCGTTACAACATCTGTGAGCGGAGAAAAAGTAAGCATTATAGATCAGACAGGAGCATTGGTTTCTGAACAAAAAATCAATAACAACAGTATTGATGTTTCTCGTCTTAGAACTGGAATCTATTTTGTTGTTTTCCATAAAGATGGAGGAAAAACAGTGAAACGTTTTATTAAAAAATAATTTCAAAAGAAGTACAAGCCTTGGACATTCACTACAGAATTGTTCAAGGCTGCTTTAACGCAATAATTAACCCCTACTATTAACTATTGAAAATTGAATATTATGAAAAACAATTACAAAAGAATGCCACTAAAATGGACGATCATTTTGGTATTAGGAGTTTTCAATTTGAGTATTGCCCAAAAAAAGGTAATCGCTTATATCCCCAATTGGATTGATTTAAATGCTTTTTCAAGCACTGTTCAGTACAATAAATTAACGCATATTAATATTGCTTTTGAAAATCCTGATGCAAACGGATATTTGAGTTTTAATTCAGGAAGCAATACGATTATAAATGCGGCGCATGCACAAAATGTAAAAGTTTTTGTTTCTCTTGGAGGAGGTTCAGTTTCTGAAGGAGGAGCAATTCGTGACAATTATTTTAATCTGATAACGCCAGCAAACAGAACGGCTTTCATCCAAAAAATATACGATTATGTTGTCGCTCACAATTTTGACGGAGTTGATGTCGATCTTGAAGGCCCAGCGATTAATGGAGATTACGGAGGATTTGTAATTGCTTTAGCGAATAAATTACATGCCAATGGCAAATTGATTTCAGCAGCGCTTTCAGAAGGATATGGTGGTGCCAATGTACCTTCATCTACTTTTGCAGCTTACGACTGGATCAATATCATGGCTTATGATGCAACTGGACCTTGGGCACCAAACAATCCGGGACAGCATTCTCCTTACAGTATGGCTGTAAATCAGTTTAATTACTGGACAGGAAGAGGATTGCCTGCAAGTAAAGCCGTAATTGGGCTTCCATTTTACGGATATGGTTTTGGAGCTTCTGCTAATCAAGGAATTTCTTATGCGAATATCGTAGCGCAATATCCTGGTGCTGAAAATTTAGATCAAGTTGGAAATACAATTTACTACAACGGAATTCCGACAATCAAACAAAAAACAACTTTTGCGATTCAAAATGCGGCGGGAGTTATGATTTGGGAGTTGTCTCAAGATGCAACAGGCACAAAATCATTATTAAATGCCGTAAATCAAGTTATTACAGGAAGTAATCCGCCAGCAACGGGAACTTTGATTCAGGCAGAAAATTACAATGCAATGAGCGGCGTTCAAACTGAAGCAACAACCGATACAGGCGGCGGATTAAATGTTGGATATTGCGATACAGGCGATTGGATGGCATATTACAATATCAATTTCCCAACTTCTGGTTCTTACCAAATCGAATATCGTGTTGCGAGTGCCGTTACAGGCGGAAGATTATCATCTGATTTAAGTGCAGGAACGATTCAACTTGGTGCTATAAATGTTCCAAATACTGGAGGATGGCAAAACTGGCAAACAATTACGCAAACTGTAAACGTAAATGCAGGAACATATAACTTCGGAATCTATGTTCAAAATACGGGTTTTAATATCAACTGGTTTAGAATTACAAAATCGGGTTCAACAGCTAGAACTGCTGCGCCAGCTACAGACCAATCTATTGCTAGTTTAGAAATTTATCCAAATCCAACAGAAAGCGAAATCTTTTTTACTGCGGAAGTTTCTGGCGGAAATGTAAATATCATCAATACAGAAGGCGGAGCAACTGTTTCTTCTCAAACTGTAAATAATAACAGTATAGATGTTTCGACTTTAAAAACAGGTATTTACTTGATTTCAGTTGAGAAAAACGGAATCAAAACAGTAAGACGTTTTATTAAGAAATAGTTATTTAACCGCAAAGCACGCAAAGATAATCGCAAGGCACGCGAAGTATTAAATAAAGCTTAGCGAACCTTGCGTAAGACTTAGCGTCTTTGCGGTTAATCATCCAACAAATAGTTTCGTAACCCTTTTTAGCCCAAATCATATGAAAAACAATTACAGATTTAATTTAAGTCTGCTCGTATTTTTAATTTTTGGAAGTTTTGCTTTTGCACAGACTTCATTAGGTTCGAGCAAGTCTTTTATGAATACTTTGAAGAAGGAATTGACCACTTCAACGACTTCAAAAAGTGCTGAAAAAACAATTTTACTTCAGGCAGAAAATTCAAATTTCAACGGAAAAATTAATTACAAAGAATCGAATGCCACAAGCGAATTTTTAATTGGGGAAATTAAAAATATTGAAGAATCTTCGTTTTATATTAAAGTAAAAGAAAAGTCTTTGGAAGGTCATATTTTGTTGAAGAAAACCAGAGAAGCCTACAAATATTTTTCTGATGCGAATGGAAATGCTTTTGTAGAAAAAGTCGACATCAATACTTTAGTTTGTATTGATTACAAAAATGTACCGACAAAAGACAATACAACTTCTAAAACAACTGCAACTGCTGAAGTTGCACCAGCATTATTAGATTTACAAAGTTTACCAGGTGCAGCGGGCTGTGTTATGCTAGATTTTGATGGCTATTATATGCCAGCAGGAAATCTTTGGAACAACGGAAATGCAATTAATGCAGCGCCTTCAGGAATGAACGATGCAGCCGTACAGCAACATTGGGAAGTGGTTTCAGAAGATTATCGTCCTTTTAATGTGAATGTCACTACAAACGAAGCGGTTTTTAATTCGTATCCCAAAAATAGAAGAATGCGTGTTGTAGTTACACCAACAAATACTGCAGCTCCGGGCGCAGGAGGTGTGGCGTACATTGGTTCATTTAACTGGGATAATGATGTTCCGTGTTGGGTGTTTATCACTTCTGGAAAATCGGGTGGAGATGCTTCTTCACACGAAGTCGGACATACTTTTGATCTTGGCCACGACGGACGCACAAGTCCAGCCGAAGATTATTTCTTAGGTTTAGACGGAACTTCTTGGGCGCCAATTATGGGTGCTGGATATTACAGACCTGTTGTGCAATGGAGCAAAGGCGAATACAATAATGCTAACAACAAACAAGATGATGTAGCAATTATTGCGAGCGCTAAATTTGGAGTAGGATATCGTGGTGATGATTACGGAAACAACACCGCTTCTGCAGCAACTTTAGATTATAATGCAAGCGGACAAATCAATCAGAAAAACGGAATTATTTCTAGCGAAGCTGATTATGATTTCTTCACGTTTACAACGGGCGGAGGAAATGTTTCGATTAATGCGAATACAGTTTCAAGAGACGGAAATCTTCATTTATTAATTAGATTATTTAATTCAGCTGGTGCAGAAATGGGAACGTATTGGAATTCTGATCCTTTTGCTTTGAATGCTTCTATGAATGTCAATCTTCCTGCTGGAAAATACTTTATTGGAGTTGATGGCACGGGAGCTGGAAATGCTGGAAGCGGAGGTTATTCGGCTTATGGTTCTATCGGAAGTTATTCGATTACAGGAACAATTCCACCAGGAGGAAATATCAGTCCGTCGACAGATGTGATTACCGTTTACAAAGATTGTAATTACACAGGATTCTCAGGCGGATTAACAATTGGAGATTACAATCTGACTCGTTTAAATTCTTTAGGCGTTTTAAATGATGATATTTCTTCCTTAAGAATTACACAAGGTTATCAGGCGATTTTATATCAAGATGATAATTTTACAGGAGCTTCAACGGTAATCAATTCTGATAATTCTTGTTTGAATACAACTTGGAACGACAAAGTAAGTTCGATTCGAGTTATTGCAAACGGAACTGCCACTTTAGGTAACCAAACTTTCTTCCTTCAAAACAGAAATAGCGGTTTGTATATGGATGTTTGGAATGCCAGTATGACAAATGGTTCAGGAATCAATCAAGGTGGCCTTACTTCAGGAAACAACCAGAAATTTACGTTTACGCATTTAGGAGACGGAATGTATAAGATTATTGCCAACCATAGCGGACAGTCAATGGATGTGAATGGTTTTAATAAAGCCAATGGTACGCGTGTTGAACAATATCCGTATAACGGAACAACAAATCAGCAATTTATTTTGGTTTCAACTGGTGATGGTTATTATAAAATTGTTGCCCGTCATAGCGGAAGAATTGTTGAGGTTGCAGGAGCAAGCACAGCTTCTGGAGCTATTGTACAGCAATGGGACAACAACAATCAGACTTGTGGACAATGGAAACTGATTGCTACGACAACATCGCAAACATCGACTTTAATTCAGGCTGAAGATTACTCAGCGATGAGCGGAATACAAGTTGAGCCAACTACAGACACTGGCGGAGGTTCTAATGTTGGTTATACCGAAACTGGTGACTGGCTGGCTTACAACAATATCAATTTCCCAACAACGGGTTCGTATTTAATCGAATATCGAGTTGCAAGTGGTGTTACAGGCGGTAGATTGTCATCTGATTTAAACGGAGGAACTATCATTCTAGGAAATGTGGATATTCCGAATACAGGAGGCTGGCAAAATTGGCAAACCGTTACGCAAACTGTAAACGTAAATGCAGGAACGTACAATTTCGGAATTTACATTCAGAATACAGGAATGAATATCAATTGGATTCGAATTACAAAAGTAGGAGCGGGAGCACCTGTGGCTTCTGCAACTATTGAAGAAGAAGCAGAAAATGATGCGGTTTTAAATGTATATCCAAATCCTGTTTCAGAAACGTTGTTTTTCACGAATGATGTTTCAGGTGGCAGTTTGAAAATTGTCGATTCTCAAACGGGATCTACAGTTGCATCTCAGAAAATAAGCGATAATAGTTTGAATGTTTCGCATTTAAGACAAGGAATTTATTTCATTGTTTTTGAGAAAAACGGCAAACAAACCATTAGACGTTTTATTAAAAAATAACCCATTTGCCATAATGGTTTTAAATACATTAAATTTTAGGTTTTTAATGTAATAAGAAGGCTGTCTTTTTTAGACAGCCTTCTTTATTGTTGAGATTTAACCGCAAAGTACGCAAAGGTTTTTACGCAGAGATCGCAAAGTTTTTTTAAGCTAAATTTTATAAAATAAAAAAGTTCGCAAAGCTTTCTGAATTAGCTTTGCGAATTCTATATAAAACATGGCCCAAGGTTTCAACCTTGGGGTACGTATCGTGTTCCAATCTTTGTGCACCCAAGGTTGAAATCTTGGGCTATGTTCTGAATAAATTGCGAAATGATTATATAAAAAACTTAGCTCCCGATAGCTATCGGGATTGCGTTCTTTGCGGTAAAAAAGCTTATTTCAAACTCTTAACATCACCATTTTTCAAATCAACTGAAAAGTGATCAGCTGGAACTTCGTGCATGAATTTGTTGAAAATAATAAGGAATAATTTCATTTGTTTTTGCATCGGATTATCTTTCGAAAGATCAGCTTTAGAACCTTCTAAAAATAAATTAGACAAAACTTTATATTCTTTTGCTCTTTGAGTTCCGACATCGGCCAAGGCTAATTCATCGGCGCTTCTGTAACGATAAAAATCTACTAGAAGATCGTAACCTGTCCAATTGAAATTATCTTTTTTGAGATTGTTTTGAGCTAAAACTTTCTCAGATTTTGCTTCAGCTTCATTCCACTCTTTTTGAAACTGTTCTTTGTTTTTGAGAATAAAATCAAAATCTTTATCTGATTGGATGTTAGCCAAAACCAGTAAATCTTTCGCAGAAACATTCAATATAAAATCTTTGAAAGCAGAAGGCCAATCGTCTTTTAAGAAACGAAGACGAACCAATTCTTTCAAATGGAAATCGGTAAAATCGTGATAGTTTTTTGTTTTTAAAATATCAATATTCCAAATGTCTTGCGTTTTCTGACTTTCCAAAAACTGATATTCCATTTTATATAAATCGAAAAGTTCGTTATATCTCGGAACATCATCAATAGTAATCGTTTGAATATCTACAAGATTATCTTTTTTGAAAGTCAATAATTTATAAGCGGGAATATAAGCAGCCAAAGATGGTGTTTGGATATTAACCAAAGTATTTCCTTTCGGAGAAGTTCTCACACCTGTATCGTTAATATGCATGTGACCTCCAAAATGAATCTTCAATCCTGCATCTGCAAAAACCTGCGCTACTTCTTCAACTGGAACACGGTTCAATTGCCATTTGTTTGGACCAAGAAGTTCTTTTATTTCCGCGGAAGCGTCATCATTAAAATCAATCATAGGAAAATGACTGAACGCGATTAAAGTTTTTCCTTGTTTTTTGGCTTGAGCCGAAATGTCTTCAACCCATTTAATTAAATGTTTTTTGTTCGAAAGCACATTATTATAACCTGTACTTGCTTCGCTGTAATTTTTAGAATCTTTTTCTGTAGAAGCATTTTTCTTCGGGATATAAACATTTCCATCAATGGCCATTAACCAAATTCCGTCGATTGGTTCTACAACATAACTCACGTCTGGAACTTCATAACCTGGAGCAACTTCATAGACACGATTTTCTAATTTAGCACTTTCTTGAGCTTTTTCGAATGTATAATTTTCATTCGAATAAGAAGAAAAAGGAGTCGCCCAAAATTTGTATTTTTTGTTGGGATGAAAACCAAAATTCTGAAGCTGATCGGTGATTCCTAAATAACCCATTTTAGCAATATCGGCGGTAACAACTACGGGCTGTTCGATGTTTAAATTGGGCTTATAAAGGCCTTCTTTGCTAAAAATGGGTTGACTTTTACCTTCTTTTCCTAAGAAATCTTCTTTTCCAGATTCTTGAGCGAAAGGCCCAACTGGATCGTGATTTCCTGTAGTGATAAAGAATTCTATTCCGTATTTTTTACTGTATTGATCTAATATTTTGGCTAATCCGCGAACGTGAATTGGCTGACCGTCATCTGTATAATCTCCCGGAAGTGCTACGTATTTGATTTTTCGCTTTGCGATATCTTCTAAAGCAGCTATAAACGCAAAATAATTTTCATTGAAAATTCGAGTAGAATGAAGCTGCGATGACATGGTTCGCACCAAAGCATATTCTCCTGTTTTCGGATTTAAAACGCCTTTATAATCTGAATCTGAAAAGCTGCCAAATAAGTCTTGTAAATGCACATCAGACAAAAATGCAATTTGCGTTCCGTTGAGGTTTTTTACTTTTTGTGCTGATGCAGTATTGATGAAAGCAACAAAGAATAGTATGCGTAATATTGTAAATCTTGGATTCATATTTTTTACTTAAAGTTTTTTAACCGCAAAGGTTTAGATAAAGTCTAATAATATTTTTAATCTCGCAAAGACGCAGAGTCGCAAAGAATATAAAAAACTTAGCGACTCTGCGCCTTTGCGAGCAATTTTAAAGATCTTTGCTTTTAAATTAAGGCGCAGTCACAGGATTATTTCTAACATAACTTCCATCATCATATTTGATTTGATATGGAGAATTGAAGAAAGTGCTTGGCAAATAATAATCGGTTGTGATGATTTGCGCTCCTGATTTTTTAGCCAATTCAAAATGCTTGTAATCGTTGGTGCGTGCTTCTTTGGTATCAGAATCGGCTCGGGTTCTTATTAAATATCCTTTTTTCACTAAATCTTCTATTTGTGGATCTTCGGCATTGTTTCTAAATAAAGTTGCGGCTTCTGGTTTTCCAGGTTCGGCGTTAATAAAAACGGCGCGTCCCTTAAGGGACGGGTGATTCAATGCGTACAAATCTCTTTTTGCGCCGTTGTTATCTAATAAGAATAAAAATCTTCCTTTGGCTTCTTTTAAAGTTGGCCAATTGTTGTTTAAAACTGCTTCTTCAAGCGTTTTATATTTTCCTCGAACCATGTCTGGCGTTATCAGTTTGTCTTTGCCTAATTCTTTACGAATCACTTTGTCCATTTCGTCAAAAACTGATGCTGTGAAATCTTCTGGTTTTGTTCCGAAGAAATTTGCGTCTCCGTCTTTTGGTTCTAAAGTGATGAAAACAGGAACGTGTCCCGGATTAGCATCTGACCATTTTTTTAATTCCTGAAGGCAGATTTCGAATGTATAAGCAGAAGTTCTGAAATCAATGTCTGGCATGTGAAAAACCTTAAAACCAGGTTTTTTCATTAATCCGTTTGGGTCGTAGGCTTCTTCAGATTTAGCGATATCTAGACCTTTCGGGTGTGCATATTTTCCGCCTTTCGCGTCAGCAAAAATGTCAATTTCTAGATTTCGCAAGCCTTTATTTAATTGATCGGTAATGCTAATATGAGTGTATTGCAAACCTTTAAGAGAACGAGTGGTATCTCTGGCTTGAATAAGATTGTATAAATCAGTTTCGATCGCATGACGATAACTGTTATGCGATCCGATAACCTGAAGCTGGTTAATTTTCAGATTGTCGTTTTGCGCTTGAGCAGTTAATGCTCCTGCGAATAATAAAGTGAATAAAAGTTGTTTCATAATTCTAAAATGTAATTGATACTGTTGAGTGGGGACGCATCAAAAGAAAATTGCATTTTTTGAAAGTGACTAAATTAAAATGTGAAGTGGATTTTTGTGTTAGATAAAAAAAAAGAAATCGCAAAGTCATTAGTTCTTCTGCTTTAAAAAAGTAGTATTTCTACAACAAACGTGTTTATTTGTTAATTTAAAGATAACCTTGGCGCAAAAAACATTGGGATTTCATTTTATTATTTTACCATATTAAAAAGCCTGTAATTACCCTATGAATAATCCTGAAGTTTTTGAGAAAACGTATAACCAATATTGGAAAAAGCTCAATGCATTTTCTTATACGATGACTCAGGATAAAGATTTGGCGCAGAACATCGTTCAAGATGTTTTCGTGGATTTATGGGAAAGAAAAGAAGAACTGAATATTAATGCCATCGAGCCATTTTTGTTTCGTGCGGTTAAAAATCAGGTTTTCAAACATTATCAGAATAATCGTTTTGATAAGACTATTTTAGAAGAAAAATTCGAAGACTACATTATAGATAATTTTTCGACTATAGATCCAGAAGTTATGGATTTACTTTATTCGTTATTGGACAAACTTCCAGAGAAAAGAAAAGAGGTTTTATTGATGTATAAATTTCAAGACATGACAATCGATCAGATTGCAGATGAACTTGGAATTTCAAAACAAACCGTAAAAAATCAGATTTCATCAGCTGTAAAACAACTTCGAGAGGGCTTGAAAGATCTTGCTTGGTTGGCTCCATTAATTATTTTTAATCATAAATTTTAAAATAACTTTCGCTTGACGTTTTCATAATATTCGGCAATAGTACGATTTTGAGTTTCTAGTACTTATTCATAACAATAAGTATTATGATAAAAAGATTAAAACATAGTTTAGAATATCTGCTTGATAAAAGTTCGCGAGGAAAAACGTCATCGGCAGAAGAAAATTTATTACATGATTTTGCTTTCGACGAATATCAAAATTCAAAATGGGATAATGATCTTATGGGAAATCCAGAAATCGAATCTCAAAATATCTACGACGAAATTCAATTAAGAATTGGAAAGAAAAAATCTTTCAATCCTTATTTAAAATATATGGCAGCTGCCAGCATTCTTTTTCTACTTGGTTTAGGATTTTTCTTGAGACCAAATGTTTTAAACCAAAAACAAATCACATTTAAAACGTCATCGATTCCCAAATCTATCCAATTAAGTGACGGTTCGAAAATTTATCTGGCAGCAAACTCATCATTTCAGTATCCTGAAAAATTTGAAGGCGATCAAAGAACGGTTTCTTTATTAAAAGGAAATGCGTTTTTTGAAGTTGCCAAAGACAAAAAGCATCCGTTTATTATTCATTCTGGAGAAATTCAAACCAGAGTTGTGGGAACTTCATTTCACATTCAATTATCAAAATCTCTCTGTAAGGTAATTGTTGTAACCGGAAAAGTAAATGTTTCTGGAAAAGGGCAGAGCGTAGATTTAGTACCCAATCAAGAAGCTTTATTTGAATCTCAAAAATTAACGAAACAAATGGCTGATAAAGCATTTTTGGTGAATTGGTACAATCAGGATGTAACGCTTGACCAAACTACTTTAAAACAGGTTATTGCCATTTTACAATATAAATACGGAGTTTCATTTGAGTATAACAACGAACACGTATTAGCAACGCCGTTAACGGTATTCATCAAGAAGGACGCGACATTAGAAAATGTTTTGGAACAAATAAATTATATCACAAACCTAAAATTCAAAGTCTATGGCGAAATAGTAAAAGTGGATTAAAAACAAAAAAGCAGTTGCGGGAACAACTGCTATTAATAACTAAGCATCGTAAAAAACAATTACTTAAATCATGTATTTTAAACCTTCTTATTTAAATCTAAAGAGTTTTGTCTTTTTAGTTCTGGCTTTACTTGCCTTTCAGAGCGGCTATAGTAAAACTAATTTCTTAAAAGAGCCAAAAGTAGCAAATAAAATAGAAAAAGCGACCCTTGTTTCTATTTTTTCAAAATTAACGAAACAAACCGATTACAAATTCAGTTACGGACAAGCTATAATTGCTGATAATACGGCATATACAGTAAATTATAGCAATGAATCTATTACTGCAATTTTGAATGATCTTTCGCAAAAAGCAAATTTCAATTACAACATTAATGGGAAACTGATTTTAATTCAGAAAACTGCTGCGCCAAAAGCGGTAAATACTAAAGCAGTTGATAGAATTAAAGTAAAAGGAAAAGTTGTTGATGAAAATAAACTGCCGATTCCTGGAGCAACAGTAACAGAAACAAGTTCGTCAAATTCTACAGTTACTAATTTCGATGGAGAATTTGAAATTACAGTTGGAGAAGGAAAAACGATTGACATTTCTTATATGGGTTATAAAACCAAAACAGTTGCTGTACAAACAGGTTTTATGAACATTCAATTGGATCCAAATACAGCGGAGTTAAACGAGGTTTTGGTTGTAGGTTACGGAAAACAATCTAAAAAAGACGTTACTGGAGCGGTTACACAATTGGAAGCAGGAAGCTTTAAACAAGGTGTAAACGTTTCTGTAGATAATTTAATGCAAGGAAAAGTGGCGGGTGTACGTGTTGTAAATACAAGCGGTGAGCCAGGAGCAGGGGTAAACGTAACCATTCGTGGAGTTGGATCTATTAGAAGCGGAAGTACGCCTTTATTTGTTGTTGATGGTGTGCCGTTGTCAAATGACGATGTAAGCCCTTCAGGAAGCAACGTAGGTTTTGGAACTTCTTCTGCTAAAAATCCATTGAACTTTTTAAATACAAGTGATATCGAATCGATTACCGTTTTGAAAGATGCATCTGCTGCTGCAATTTATGGAGCGAGAGGTTCTAACGGAGTTGTTTTGGTTACGACTAAAAAAGGTTCTAAAGGCGAAGGAACATTAACTTTTGATTCTTATATGGGAGTTTCGACTGTGGCTAATAAACTAGACGTTTTAAGCGCAAGCGAATATAGAAATGCAATTACAGATAAAGCTTTTGATCATGGTGGAAATACAGATTGGCAAGATGTAATTTACAGAACTGCTATAACTAAAAATAATTCGCTTTCTTTTTCTAAACAGACAGAATCTGGAAACTATTATGCTTCGCTTGCACAAATGGATCAAGAAGGTGTGGTTCGTAACAGTAATTTTAAACGTCTTTCAGGAAGAATTAACGCTGCTGAATCATTTTTAGACAACAAACGTTTAAAAGTAAAAATGAATCTTACGGCAAGTGAAACTAAAGATGACGGAGTTCCAACAAGTGATGACGGTGGTTCTAACGGACAATTGATTGTTCATACTTTAATGGCAAATCCAACGCGTTCGGTTTTTGATGCGAATGGAAATTACACGAATTTCAACATGAATGCGCATTACAATCCAGCGTATTTGTTGAGTATTTACCAAGATCAAACGAGAACTTTGAGAGTTTTAGGAAACTTAGAAGCTTCTTTAAGAATTATTGACGGATTAGAATATAAATTAAATATTGGTGTTGACCGTTCGATGGCGGAAAGAAACACGACTATTTTTCCAAACTTAACAGATTTGAATCCGAAAGGGAAATATGTTCAGAATAATTTAGATTCTAAAAACTCTTTGGTTGAGCATTATTTGACTTACAATTTAAATTTAGATAAACATAAAATCGAAGCTTTGGCTGGTTTCTCTTACCAAAAATTTGAAAGATCAGGAACAAGTTTCAGTATTGACGGAATCTCTGATCAAGGTGTTGGAGTTCCTCCATCAATCAATCCTGGATTTAAAGGAACACAATCTGGAACAACGGGTTATGCTCAAGAAAACGAATTGCAATCTTATTTCGGAAGATTGAATTATAGTTTTGACAACAGATATTTGGTAACGGCTTCTATGAGAGGTGACGGATCGACTCGTTTTGGTAAAAACAATAAATACGGTTATTTCCCATCTTTCGCTTTAGGATGGAATATTGCTAACGAAAGTTTCTTAAAAGAGTCTTCTACTTTAAACAATTTAAAATTAAGAGCGAGCTGGGGGCAAACAGGAAACCAAGAAGTTGAAAATAAAATTACGCAAGCAAGTTATTCATTGTCTGGAGCTGATGGATATTATTTATACGACGATTTAAATCTAGTAAACGGAGTATCTGTAAATAGAACACCAAATCCTGATTTGAAATGGGAAGTTGTAACGCAGTATAACGTAGGTTTAGATTTCAATTTATGGAACGACAAATTGTACGGAACATTAGATTATTTCAATAAAACAACAACAGATGCAATTTTGAATGTTCCTTCTCAAGCTTTGAGTCCGACAACTACAATTTGGACAAATATTGACGGTAAAATCATCAATAAAGGTATTGAGTTTATGTTGGGTTCTAAAATAGTTGACACTAAAAACTTCACTTGGAATATCGATATGAACGGTGCGACTTTGAACAATAAAATTCAAGATCTTCCAGTTTCAGAAATCTTAACAGGAACAATTTCAGGTCCTGGACAATCTGGTGTAAATGCTAATATTTACAAAAGCGGATATGCAGCTGGATCATTCTATTTATTGGAGCATATTGGTTTTGATGCTAACGGAGCAAATATCTTTAAAGATCAAAATGGAGACGGTGTAATTGATAACAGCGATAGAATTATTATTGAAGGAGCGCTTCCAACTTTCTATTACGGATTTAACAGTGACATGAGATACAAAAACTTCTCGTTCTCGTTCTCTATCATCGGACAAACAGGTGGTTATTTATTGAATAATACAGGTTTGAATGCATTAAATATTAACAACTTGGCATCAGATCGTAACGTGGCAACAGGTTATTATGAGTCTGGAGCAAATGCAGCAAACTCGCCAATCTTGTCTACTTTATTCTTAGAAAAATCAGATTTCATTAGATTGAATACAGCTCGTATCGGTTACAATTTTGATTTGAAAGGATTAAACTGGATCAATGGGTTAACGCTTTACATTACAGGTCAGAACTTAATTACGATTACAAATTACACAGGTTACGATCCGTTAATCAACAGTCCGAAATCAAACGGAGGAAACCAATCTATCGGTATCGATTATGCAAGTTATCCAACTTCTAGAACATTCAGTTTTGGAGCAACTTTAAAACTATAATTATTATGAAGACAAATACAATTTTTAATATAAAAACATTAGCGATATTTTCTTTTATATGGCTTTTTGCAAGCTGTACAAATCTTGACGAAGTTGTTTTGGATGAGGTTTTAGGAGAAGATGCTTCAAATCCAGCTGGAGCTCTTGCAGCAGCTTATGACCGTTTGGGAGACGGAACTTTTGTAGATCACGGAGGTGTTTTCTCTTTACAAGAATATACCACAGATGAAGCAATCTTGCCAACTCGCGGAAGTGACTGGGGAGACGGTGGAAAATGGAGAGACATGCACGAGTTTACATGGAAATCGGATAACGCAATTGTGGTAGACAACTGGAATAAATTGACAAACGGAATTACGCGTTCGTTAACAGCAATTCAATCAGTTGAAGAAAGTTCAATTCCGGAGAAGAAATTATTTTTAGCGGAAGCGAAAGGACTTTTGGCGTATTATTTATACACAACTTTAGATTTGTACGGACAAGCGCCATACAGAGATCCGATGAACCCGAATGCGCCTTTGCAGATTTTAAAAGCTGATACGCAAATCGATAAATTAATTGCTGATGTTGAAGCTTTAATTCCAGATTTAGCAGAAATGGGAACACAGCAAACGCACCACGGAAGATTTACAAAAGAAGCTGCTTACGGATTCTTAGCAACAATGTACTTGAATCGTGCTGTTTTTAAAGATCGTTTCAATACAGCTTCAACCTTCAATTTTAATGAGGCTGCAGCAACTGGAACGGGAACAGACATGGATCGTGTAATTTATTATACTTCATTATTGATTAATTCTGGAAAATATTCTTTAGAAAGTGATTATTTCAAAAACTTCGCAAGAGACAATGAGAAAGGAAAAGAATTGATTTTTGCGATTTCTCAAAAGATCGATTACATCAGAAATGGTTCAAACAGTTTCGCTTATGTGTGTATGGAGCGTAACCAAAGAACTTCTGCGGCAAATAGAGGAACAAACGCAGCGTGTACAACTCCTGAGTTTTTTGCAACATGGGATGGAAACCACGATGATCCAAGGTTCCAACAAAAATACCAATATGCAGATGGAACATGGTTTATGAATGACGGAACAGATGTTAGCGTTCCAGCAACAGACATCGTACCAAAAAGTGCAAATTTACCTTGGTTCCACTTTAACAGAGGAATTCAGTACGGACCACAATACGGACCAATTTTATTGTCTTCTGGTTCTTTAGAAATTGTAAACGGACGTATTAAAGTTTCGCCATTAGTAATGGAAAAAAGCACGACAACAAGAATGGATTTCACGCCTTCTTTAACATTTAAAAATCCAGCTCAGGCCGTTTTTGCTCAAAACGAAATCAATCAAGGAGCGCGTATTTTTAAATATGAATTTGATCCGGAAGGAGGAAACGGTAACAGTAATGTTGATATTCCATTATTCCGTTTAGGAGGAATGTACACGATGAGAGCCGAGGCTTATTTCAGAAAAGGAAATACAGGTCTAGCAATGGAAGATTTGAACAAATTGCGTACAAGCAGAAAAAGAGAATCTTTATACGGAGGCGTAGCAGGTATAGCTTTGACTTCAATCGATCAAACTATTTTATATAATGAAATTGGTTTCGAATTATACTGGGAATTGTACAGAAGACCACAAATGATCCGTTTCGGAAAATTTGATCTTCCAGGAACAGCAAAACCAGCTTCAGAACCATACAGAAGAGTATTCCCAATTCCGCAGTCAACAATCGACGTGACTAAAGAATTTGAACAAAATCAAGGTTACAATTAAGTTTGTGTGTTTATTTTTTATTTTTTTTCAAAAAGCCTGTTTCGAGTAGAAATGGGCTTTTTTTTGGGGAGGGACAAAGGTTCAGAGTTACAAAGGGACAAAGGTTTCTCTGATTGTGGAAATTCTTTGCGTTAGATGCATTATTTAAGGTTCAAAGGCGCAGAGTTACAAAGGGATAAAGGTTTCTTTTAGGAACTTGGTATTCTATGTAGTAATGTAGAGATGCACTGCAGTGCATCTAACGCAAAGAATTCCACAATCAAAAAAAACTTTGTCCCTTTGTAACTCTGAGCCTTTGAACCTTAAAAAAATATAATAAACGAATAGTTAAATGTAAGTGTTATCTGATTGATAATGAGTATATTTGAGATAGTATTGAGCATTCTAAAAATGTTCTAAATAAAACCTCATAAATTAACTCAAAAAAGTATAAAAATCATGATACATCAAATTGATACTACAGATAATATTGTTGCCTTTAGAGCATTGGCAGAAGTAACAAAAGAAGATTTTTTGACCACAGTAACTCCAGCGGTTGAGCATTTGGTAAAACAGATCAATGAAATTAATTTTTTATTGGTTCTAGATACGGATATTAAAAATTTTACAGCAGGAGCGTGGCTAGAAGACGGACTTTTAGGGCTTAAACATTTGGGGAAATGGAATAGAGCTGCAATTGTTACCGATACAGACGAAATTATTTCTTTCACAAACGGATTCAGTTATATTGTTCCAGGCGAGTTTCGTGGTTATAAAAAAATAGATTTTAATAAAGCATTAAATTGGGTCGAAGGGAACATAAATTAATGCAGAAAAAAATAAAAAAAGAGCGCTTATTTTGAATAAGCGCTCTTTTTTATGTTAGTTTATAAACGAATTAGTGGTTGTATTCGATACCGCTGCTTGATTTTGCATCAATTTTATCTTTACTAACTTGACTGTATTTTTTATAGCAAGCCGATGCTAAAATTGGCAATGCAAGACTTCCTACAACAGCACTTGCTTTTGGATGTCCCGTTTTCTTCAAAACTGCTGATGCCAAAAGAGCACCAACTCCAGCGCACACCATTTGTTTTACTGACAGATTTAACGGTTTGCTTTCAGGTTTAATTCCGTGTAATAATGGGTCTATAAAATTTAAATTCTCCATGATGTCAATTTATTTTAATTATACTTACTTTTTAATTGTTATTTTAATTTTTACTGTCGTCGCTGTCAGTTTCGCTTTCAATTTTTTCAATTTCGACTTTTTCTTTCTTAATCGCTTGGCGTAATAAGGCAAAAAGACTCATATAAACGTTTGCCATAAAAACTAGAGAAAACCCTGCCAAAATATATCCTCTCCAATCATTTAACAAAAGTTTATAATCGCAAATGATCAAAAAGGCAATTGTAACATAATGACTAAAACAATACTCGCATGTAAGAAGGTAAAAGAACTTTCTAGATAAAATATATCTGTCATTTTTGGAATGTCTGACACACCATTCATGAGGCTCTCTAAAAATCTCTTCGTGAGTTACAGTCCAGCTGATACAAGCAATTGGAATAGCGAGAACAAATAACCAGACAATTTGAGTAACTAAAGTCATATTGATTAATGCATTACAATTTACAATAATTTTCGTTATTCTCTAGGATGATTTTCTGGATAATGTTCTGCGTCAAAATCATCCAATTCTTCGTCTTTGTCATGATCTTCATCTCTTTCGCGATCATTTTCATATTCGAAATCAGGATCATATTCATCGTTTAAATCATCTTCGGTATCATCATTAGTAATGGCATCATCTTCGTTGATGATTCTTTCCTGATTCGGAATATTTTCTGCTTTAATATTCATTTCAGAATCTCCTTGTGGATGAGAAGGATCTTCGATAAACTCTTCCTGATATTGATACGGATCTTCATCTCGTGCATAATTGTCATTATCAACAGGAGTATTTTGTTCGTAATAATCTGGATCGCTTTCGCCAAATTCTCGGTTATCATGCTTTTTCAAAACTTGTTTAAACTCATCTTCATTCGAATAAGTTCCATCAACAAGTGTGTTTTGTTCGATATAATCAGGATCAAATTGACCGTAATCATGGTTATGTTGCTTTTCCATAATAGTGTTTTTTTGATTTGTTATTGTCTAATAATTGCTAATAAAACTTTTCTTTATAGTGACATTTTTTTAGGTTTTTACTTTTTTAAAGGCTTGTAATTAAGAGGTCACAGAAGAAAAGCTGTATTTACAAATTTACCTTATAAATAAATCAGAAGCCTTATAAGAAAAAGCATTATAGTTGTATAATTAACAGTTACTTATAATGTAAATATTGTAAGAAATTATGTAAGTGTACTATAACGGAACAATCTACATTTGATATTAAATTATGTGCAATTATATTTAAATCAATATGGCATCAGAAAAGGTAACGTCGTGCTGTCAGGCTTTAATAGAAAAGAACCTGACAATAGCATTTGCAGAAAGCGCTTCTGCAGGAAAAATGTGTTATGAATTTTCGACAGTTTTTAATTCTGGAAGAATTCTCATAGGAGGAATAGTGTGTTATCATTCTTCTATGAAAGAAGATTTATTGCAGATTCCGTGGGGAACAATTGAGGAATATAGTGCCGAATCTGCTGAAGTTACCAAGTTAATGGCGCAGAATTTTTACCGTTACATTAGTTCTGATATTTGCGTTGGATTAACAGGATTGACAACGCCGGGCGGAAGCGAAAGCGATTCAAAACCAGTTGGAACTATTTTTTTACACATTATTTTAGGAGAAAAACAAATTGCCAAACGTTACGAGTTTAAAGGAACGCCAGAAAGTATTATCAATCAGGCGATAGATGTTGTAGCCGATTTAATTTTGAAAGAATTGTAGATTAAAAATTAGGGTTTTAATATTAGTAAACTTTTTATTCATATCGTTAAATTTGAATTGATTTTTAATCATATAAAATGAACACAATAATTTATACTATTGGAAGTCTAAACCCAATAAAAAGCGAAGATATTGAAAGTGTTGAGAAATTATCGCCAGTATTATTGCTAAAAGATTACATATCTTTTTTAACGAAATACGGTTTTGGTAATATAAATGAATTGTTGATGATTCAAAATCCCGATCCTGAATATGTAAAGTCAAATTTTGAAGATTATATGGATTTTTGGGAGCTCAAAGATGATGAAATAACTTCTGCATTAAATTCTTTAACTATTGCTACAACTATTGACGGAGATATTGTTTTAGTGATTGACAATAAAGAAACCCCAATTTTGATCCTGCCTCGTCATTCAGAAGAACCTATTCGTTTTACAAATTTTGAAAAAGTAATTGAATATTATAAGGATACTTATGGCTTAAATAATGATTTATATTTTGATCCCATTTACGATTTTGGAAATGAATATATAAGTTTCGTAAAAGATGGTCAGCTGGATAAAAAGTCGTTTGAACATGTTTATCAGATGTTTTTAAATCAAATTCCGTTTGATAAATTATATAATGCAGAATCACAGCCAAAATATATTATTCAAAAAATAGGAGGATGGGTTTATTTTGATAGTATTGGAAAAAGCGCCATTCGAATAAAATATCAAAAGCAGTTTAAAGAAGAAGCTGATAAAATATTGGATTTTATAAATGATCAAATAAACAAAAGCCGTAAAGATTAGACTTTACGGCTTTTTAATTTTTAAATTTGCATCTAAAGAATTTTGATTTCCTCATTATGAAACCTCTCTCAAGTTTTAACGTAAGAGCATACGCGATCTGCGAAAACGATAATAAAATTTTAGCACTTTACGAATACCACAAAGGCAAAATATTCTGTAAACTCCCTGGTGGAGGCGTAGAATTTGGCGAAGGCGTTTTAGATTGTTTACACAGGGAGTTTTTAGAAGAACTTAATGCTAAAATCGAAATCGTAGATCATTTATACACGCAAGAACATTTTGTAGAATCTATTATCGACGACGGAAGACAGATTCTCTTGGTTTATTACATTGTAAAAATCACTAATCTTGAAGAGATAAAAATCAGTACTCCAGATATTGAAAGAATGGAATGGATTGATGTTAATGAAAATCCGTTTGTTTTGCCAATTGATAAAATTGCTCTTGCGAAATACAGAGAACGATTTAATATTCTCAAGTAATAGATTATTTTTTGATGTAAAGCGAACCATTTCTGATGGTCTTTTTATCCAATAAACCTTGCTTATGTAATTTTTCTAAAATAGAAGTAGCTTCAGAAGTCGATTTGTCTAAAATCACAGCATATTCTTTTGGAACTAATGTTGGGAAAACTTCAAACAAATCCATCGGATTTTCGTTTTTAATGTTCTTTTTCTTTGCTTCAGGAAATAACGCTAACAAAGAATTTTCATAAGAAGCATAAGGTTTAGAACCGTAAACAGTCAGTTGGTTATTATCGGCATCAGCCAAAAACAAAGTAGGAAAGCCTCGCACGCCAAGTGTTCTTCCTAAATTTAAATCTTCTTGGAAAAGTTTTTTGGCATCGCCATCATAATCTGCTTTTAACTTCTGAACATCCAAACCAGCGATTTTAGCAGCTTCTGCTAAGTTTTCCCATTTTGCGATATTCTTTTTATCTAAATAAAGCTTTTCGCGAAGAATACGCATAAAAGAAACGGCTTTTGATTTACTCTGCATTTGAGCCGCTTTCATGGCAATGCAAGAAGGATAAGAAGAATCTAACGGATCTTCAATCCAAACATTTCCGTCAATTGGCATTTCGTAATGCAAACTCGCTTCATCCCAATGATGCGCTACGTCAGAAGGTTTGCTTATTCCGCCGCTGTTGTAATTCCAATCGGGCAATAAACCGCCCATTCGGTAATCAATTTCAAAATAATCGCCGTATTCCAGTTTTAATTTTCTAAGCTGAGGCTCAATTCCCCAACAAGAAGAACAAATAGGATCAGTATAATAAATAATTTTTACAGGTTTGTTTTCTGTTGGAATCGCGGTTTTTTCATTCGATTTTTCACCAACAGGCATTTCGCACATTCCACTAACAGGATCGCATAATAGCGGATTTGTTTTGTCTTCACTCATTTTTGAATTCGTTTGTGATTGGCAGCTCGTACTGCAAATCAAGATTAATAGTAGCGACAGTATTTTCATAATTTTTTAAATGTACTCTCGAGTTTTTGAATTTGTTGCAAAGTTCAGACGAATATCATTGCCAGTCAATTAGTCAAAAAAATATGACTAGAAAATAAATTTCAATTTTAAGAAATTGTCATTTTTTATAAGAAATAATATACTTCTAGTATTAAGTAGTTGCAATCTTACATAGTTTTTGTGTATTTTCACGATTGATTAAATCTACTGCCGATGAATTACATTCAAAAAATTAAACGCCTTTACAATCTGTCTGAAAATGAAAACTATGGATTTTCAGAAAGTGAAATGCTCGAACTTGAGAAAACACTAGAAACTAAACTTCCTTCAAAATTTAAAGAATATTATCTGGAATTAGGAAAAGAAGAAAACCTAAATTATAGCTTTAATAGACTTTTGCAGCCTGATGGTGAAATCGGATTTTCAGATGATGATTATTTGGTTTTTTATGAAGAAAATCAGAATGTTGCTTTTTGGGGAATCAAAAAAGAGGATTTAAAAGAAGACAATCCGCCAGTTTACGGCAATTACGATACAATAGAAAAATCGGATTGGGAAATCGAAACCCAAACCACAGAGAACTTCTTCCTGTTTATGGCGGTTTTTAGCGGCACTTTGGGCGGACTGCAGTATAACGGAAATTACATGGGAGAAATTGAACCCGAAATCGTAAAATTTGTTGAAGACAATTGGAAATTAGTTCCAGAAATAAGCAGAGAAAATCAGAAAGTTTACACCGATGACTTTTATGATGTAATAAGTCTTTCTTTCGATCAAAATAACAAATGTCTGGCAGCGTTTATTGGTTCAAGCGATCAAGAACGTTTTGATAATATTTTGGACGGAATAGATATCGATTGGTCTTATCTTTCTTATGATGATGAAGAATATGACGAGGATGATGAAGATTAACGAATTAGAAACAGATAATTATGTGGTTTAATAAGTTTAATTTTTTCGACAAACTTTCTGGCTTAACAGAACCAATTTCAAAAGATTTCTTTACAAAATCGTATTCAGAAAGCGAATTAGTGATATTAAACGATATCAGAAAATTATATCCCGAAGGTCTTGCTCCGAATATTGTTTCTATTCCAAAACAGCTTAGACTTCCAGAAGATTATGTCGAACTTTTGAAACATTCTAACGGAGGCGGCATTTTGAACGGCGAGCGAGAGTTTGGTTATTTTTCGCTTGACAGCATTAGAGAAATGTACATTGCATATGGTTTTCCGTTTTGGGCGCCGGCATTTCTTCCTGTAGCTTTTAATGGCGGAGGAAAGTTTTATGCTTACGATTTAAGAGAAGAAGGTAAATTTCCTGTAATTGTTGTTTCCTCGGGAAATATCGGTTACGAAGTGGATTGCTGGGCATTCTTAGGAAATACAATGGAAAATGTATTAAACAATACCACTAATATTGAAGATGAACTTGATTAATGAATACAGTTAAATAAAAAATGAGAGAATTAAATTATTTAGTAAAAATAGAAGGAAACGAAGCGCTTTTAGAAAGATTTATTGAAGCAATAGATAACGGAACTGTGAAATTGGATAAAGATTATCCAAATCCGTATTTGTTAGATTCAGGTGAAAAATTCTTGAATAGTGCTGTAATTAAATACTTTTTTCAAACAAGACCATTTTCAAAAGAACTTTATGTTGATTTTTTTGAAAAATTAAGAAAGCTGAACAGTTTTAAAGAAATCAGTTATACCATTGGAGAATGGATCAAGGAGCATGTCACGAATAAGTTTTTTGATGTGAAAAAAGAATATTGGGAAGAAATTATGACCAAAAAAACAAACTCAGAAATCTCGATATCTGAAGAAGAAAAAGAGATTTTATCGTTTGTTTGTTATGTAGCAGTTTGTCATATAAAATACGGAGCAAGTTACGAATCTGTTACCGCAAACCGATATTTTGACATGGTGACCGAATTAGGTTCTAATGAAGTATCAGAATTAAAGAAAAATGGAACAGGAAAACTTCCAAAAGAATTAATTGCATACAAAGACAGTGATTTAACCGCTAAAGCGAATGATGTTTTTGCAACAATAAATATAAAACTGAATACAGAAACAGAAGAAAGTTTTAGAAAGGCTTTAAGCTTCGTAAACAATCTTTTGAAAGCTGATTTTCCTAAAAGTTTTGAAATAGCATTTTCTTCAAAAAACAAAGAATTGCTTCCAATAAAAGGACTTCCAAAATGTGGACAGAATTATCTTTTTGCTGGAGCTTCGAAGTATAAAAATCTTCATAAAGACATTTTAGAATATATCAATTTGGCGAAAAAAGAATACGAATGGTACACTAATCTTGAAGACGAGAATTGTGCCATGCCTTCGACTTTTGCCGTTTTTTCTTTGGGATTACAAGACGAAAAGTACTTCGATACTTTGATTGATTATTACAAAACTGTTGACGAAGAACATCAGTCTCTTCAAGAGAAGTTCACACCTGTGTTTTTAGAGAAATTCGGCATAACTGAAAAATCGATAAAAGTCTTTATCAATGCGGTTTTATCCATGCAGGAACATCCGCACAATAAAGCTTTCGTTTCTTATTTTACAAATGAAAAAAGTTTGAAATTACTGTTGGATAGCAAAGAGAATTTCGTTTCGTATTATTTCACAGAAGAAGATTTAAAGGACTATTCAAATAGTGGAGATAGTCCACAGGAAATGGCAGATTATTGTTGGGAAAGTGTTATGTATACCATTTTTGGACAAAGTAAAGGTTTCGCTAAAATTAGCAAACAGCTTACAGATGTAGAAAGAGAAATTTTTGAAAAACTTTTGTAACAAGAAGCGATGGATAGGGAGCAGTTTAAAAGTAATTTGTTGCAGACGATACAAGAAGCTGTAAATGAACTGGAAAATAAAACACTTCGGTTTTCGATAACTCCAATTAAAGAAGAAAATGTTAAGTATAATTCAACAGATGATTTAGCTCGATTATGGATTCTAACGGAGAAAAATCTAAATAAGCAATTTACTTTGGATGAGGTTGTAGATCTTTTGTCATTGCCTAATTACAAATATCCGTTATGGGTAAAAATTATTTTAAGTGAAAGCACTGATGAAACTATATCTTTTGAATTAAAAATAAGTATGAGATTTAGAACGCCTACACAATTAAAACATTTAGAAGTTGGATATCCGCCCTTTGTTTATGAACTTAAGTAAGATTTAAACATAGAATCATACAAATAATGAAATAGAAACAAAAATCCATTTAACATGATAAAAGATTTAGGTTACGGTTACAAAATCATTGACAACGAATTTATTCTTTTTTATGAAAGTGAAGTCTTTAAGAAATTTTATAAAACAATAGATTTTGAAACTTTTCAAATTATAGCGGTAAATGCAGAAACAGAAGATGATTATGCTTCAACAATCTATTTTGCAGACAAAAATCATGTTTATCTACAAAGCGCATTCTGCAGTTTTTGTATTTTAGAAGATGCCATTACGCAAGATTTTAAAGTAATTGACGTTCAAAAAGGATATGCTTTTTCAAACGGAAATTATTATCGTCATAGCGATAAAATGCCATTTGATTATAGTAAAGCAAAATATCTCAATGATTATTATGCTGTTGCAGATGATAAACTGTATTTTGGAGACACGGTTTTGGGAGAAAATGTGGATATAGCATCTTTCACAATTCCGCATTCAGAACTAATTGGAAATCTTGGAATGGATAAAAATCATGTATTTTTTAAAGGAAAAATAATTCAAGATGCCAATCCAAAAACGTTTAAAATTCTAGAAACCTGTTTGGATGGAACGTATTATCTAGAATGCGATAATGCCTTTTACGCGAAAGATGATAAACAAGCTTATTTTGTGAGAACGATAAGCAATGAGGTAAAAATAATCAAAACGAAAAGTCTGAACGATTTCCATTTTAAAGTAATCGACGAAAGAGGTTATGCCTTTGACAAAGAATACAGTTATTATATGGGCAAACGAAATAAATTATAAAGAAGCAAATGGCAATAGAAAACGAACTTCTGCACAAACGCGATGGTTATTGTCTCACGGTTGTAAACGGCAGGATTTATTTATATACGATTCCGTATTTGAAAGATTTTACAAAAAAGAAATAAGATTAATATGAAAATGTACATTTTAGTAAAACAGGACGTTCCCGACAAATTGGTTCCGGTAATAACTGCCCACGCATCTTTGGCCTGTTTTAGAAAATTTGAGCAAAACGAAAATATGCAGAAATGGATAAACGGAATATTTAAAAAAGTGGTCTGCGTGGTTTCTGAAAGAGAATTTATAAATGCAGGAAAAGAACCTGACCATATTATTTTAACTGAGTCAGCATTAGATAACCGAGAAGTTTGTATGGCATTTGTACCACGGGATGAATACTCTAAAATGTTTAAATTTTTTAGAATGTGGACACCTCAAGATAATTTGTAATTATGAATCCAGCAATACAAATAGAAGAACTCAGCAACAACACTTTCTTTTGGAAATATTATTTCTGCTGGTCGCGCGGTTACGATGAAAAAGAAGAAATAAATATTGATGAAGCTATTGAAGTTGTAGAAATTAACGAAACTGAAGCTTACGAATGGGAAAGAGTATTTTTTAATTATGAAGATATAGAAGAAAATCCAAGATATATTTCGAATAAAGTAAATGATGATTTAAATGTCGTAGTTGAGTTTGCCGAATATGAAATCAATTTTTTTCTGAATGATATTTATTTCGGAAATCTAGGCGGACATTTTGAAGCTTGGTTTTTTACTTTAGAAGAATTATTGTCTTTCGAAAAATATCCAAATCTCTTCCTTCTTTTTCTTCCAATGACTGGAATTTCTGAAGATCAAAAAGCTATTTTAAAACCCGTTATTATAAAGCATTTAAATGCAATTCCAAAATTTGAAGAACGTTCCGATTATATTGCAGATTGCCTCCTAAACGGATTAATTATGCAATCTCCATTTCAAGAAATAGAAGGAATTGGTTTAACCAATAATGAAAATCATAGCGTGAGAAATATAACAGATTATCCTCGCTATAAAGAAGAGGTACTAGCTCTAAATAAAATTCTGATTACGCTGAAATAACTGATTTCAAAAAAATATTAATATAAGCCAAAATTGACTTTTATGGAAAATCAAAAATTTGAAACCGAAACATTTTCTCTCTTAATTCCTTCTGTTTATACCGATATGCAGGTGGTTTGGGAAAGCATTCGAGCGGCTCACGAACTGCCCGATAATGATTATTTGTCGTATGCAACTACAACACTTATTCCTGTAGCATTTTTTAATGAATTTACTGGAGAGACTCTTGTTTTACGCTACTGGGAATCTTGTAAACACGAAGACCAAGAAACGAAGCTGTTAGAGGAAAAGGAAATTCAAGTAGCAGGTCATACATCAAATATTCAGATGTTGAAATCAAACGATGGTCTTTTCTATTATTACGCTATTGTCCAAATAAGCGATGAATTTTGTTATATTTTTAAAGGCGATTGCAAAATAAAAAATAGAAGTTTTTATGAACCTCTTTTTGAAGAAATATGGAAAAGTCTTGAATATTTTGGAAATCCTAAAGAAGCAATAAATAAACTTCCTCAGTTTTTACTTGATCTTTATTATCATACAGAATCAGATAAAAATTTAGAATTTGATGATGAAGAAGAAAACGATATTCCTCCAATTATAGAAGAATTTTATATTCCGGAAGACGGCAAAGAATATTGGAAAATAGATGATATTGAATTGCAGTTTTTACCAGAATGCAGTGCTTCTGTAAATGGAACTTTGAGCGTTAATCTGGAAGGAATTATTCCTGAATTTGACAAAGAGAAACACGGTTACATAGTAGATTCTTATAATGGAGCTGTAGGATTAAATTTTTCTCTTGCTCAGATCTATAACCAAGGAATTCCGACTGGCGTAATTCCGTTTGAAAAAGGCAGAGATGAAAGTCATAATCATTATTTATGGGATCGAGGTTTTCATTATTCGATTGCTTTTACGGGTAATGTTACTTTAAAAGATGGATGGGTAGGATTAACGGGTTATCTGGAAGACAAATGGGATCCTAAAAGATATAAAATAAGTCTGGCAAAGAAAATAAATGTAGGAGAATTAGAATGGGAAAAGTATGATTTTACGTTGCTTAAAGAATTGGAAAAAGCATCTCCTAAAATTGTACGTCAATTAAAATTAAAAGATCCAGATCCAATTGAATTAAGAGAAGAACTTCATTCATTAATTCATTTGGAAACCCTTTCCATTCAGTTTTCAAATGATAGTAAAGAAGCAGAAGCTTTTGTCGAAATCCCTACGCCAATTAAGTATCTTAAAAATTTAAAAAGTTTGCATCTTTGGGGAATTTCAGAAGTTACCAAGTTTCCAGAATGGTTAGGAGATCTTCGCGAATTGGAATTTCTATTGTTAGTAGGAAGTAAAGCCGAAGGAATTCATCCGTATACATTGCAGTATCTTTCAAAACTTAAATATTGTTATCTTGAAGGTAATAAATTAGAATCTGCTCCTAAGTCAATACCAGATAATTTAGAGGTCTTGCATTTAGAGGGAAATCAACTGACAGATATTCCAAGTTCGTATACCCAATTAAAGAATCTCAGAAAACTGCATATTCAAAATAATCCTCTTAAATCGCTTCCTGCTGGACTTGAAAATATTCCAGGACTTGATTTAGAACTGGAAAAGAAAATGATTTTCCTAGATTACACTTATAAAGGCGCAAATAATAGTGGAGTAATACCTTATAACGACGAATTATTTTATGCACGAAATGATTCAGATTTAAATTCAAAGCTTCAAAAAGCTATTAAAGAAACAGATTTTCAGGAATATGAAAATGGACTTTCTAAAATAGCGCGTCATGCAGTAAATGTTGTTACTACAATTCCAGATTCTTATGATGAAGTAGGGAATAACCGATTTGGTGGACTTCCTGATTTGCCTGTAAATGTAGATTATCCGACGTTGACAATCGATGAAGAAAAAAAAGGATATCAGTTTATTGCTCAGATTAATTGCGCATCTATAGCCAGTTTACAGGATTATTTGCCTCGAATCGGAATGCTTTATTTCTTTATTAATGACCAAGAAGATTTTACTCCGAAAGTTATTTATTATGAAGGAGAAACAGATCATCTAAAATCAGCAAAAGAATTGAATATTGAGGAAGAGTTTATTTATGATGAAGCTGGTATTTTTCATCCATTTAAGGCTAATTCGGCGAAATGTGTAAGTCTTCCATCGTTTTATAATGATGAACATTATTATGAAAAAATAGCGCCAGAATTAAAGGAATTAGAAGAGAAATACGATGAAACTGAGGCTCTGAATGAAGCACTTTTGCCTTTTAATGAAAAATCTTCTCACGGAATTAATAGTTATGTTTTCAAACAGCATGATTCACCTGAAATAGAAGCAGTAAATATACTCAAAGGAAAGCCAGAAGAATGGATGATGCTTTTGCGTGTAAGCAGTGATAATAATCCAGGTTTTAGTTTTTGGGATGCAGGCGAAATTTATTTTGTCATTCACAAAAGCGATCTTGCCAAAAAAGATTTTTCAAATGTGTATTGCGGATTAGAAACTAGTTAATAGAAAATATGGAAAGTACACTTCAAAAATTAGATCAAAATTTATCTTCGTTAAGGCCAGAATTTTATGAAAGCTTGAAAGAGCCATTAAAAGATACAGAAATCGAATCTCTTGAAAACAGATATAATATTGTTTTACCAGAAGATATAAAAGCGCTTTATAAATGGAAAAACGGACAAGAAAACAGTAGTTTTGAATCGTTTGTAAATAATTCCACGTTTATCGCTTTAGAAGAATCTCTTGACATTGCTTCTGAAAATACATCAATGATTGGTTTTGATTTTGAAATTGAAAATTGGTGGAATGCAAAATGGATTCCTTTATTCCATAATGGAGGAGGAGATTACATTTGTTATGATTGCGAAGGAACTTTCACTGGAAATTCGGGGCAAATTATTGAATTTTGGCACGCAGATAATGATAGGGTTGTTATAGCTCCAAACCTCAAAGCCTTTCTTTCTCAATTAAATTTTTATTTCGAAAATAATAAAATTGAAGATTTCGATGAATATTTTGAAGTTGAAAAAATGCAAGGATATCCAAAGAGCTTTATCGTAGGTTAATTTAGTTGCAATTGTTTTAGATTAAATTTTCATTAACAAAAACTAATTTGACATTAGTTTATATTTGTAGGAAACAAATTAATTTTAAGATCAAAAAGGTCTATGAAAAATAAACTTTTAAAAATTTCCTTTCTTCTATTTTTGCTTTTTTCGGTAAAAGGATACAATCAGAATGTAAAGCTTTTAACTATAAATCAGTTGAATGAAAGAATTAAAAACGGAAAAGACAGCACTTATGTGGTTAACTTTTGGGCGACTTGGTGCGCGCCATGCATAAAAGAATTACCGCATTTTGAGAAACTGGGAGCAGAGCACAAATCAGAGAAATTGGCTGTTTTATTGGTGAGTTTGGATTTTAAATCGAAACTGGCTTCCAATGTAGTTCCGTTTGTAAAAAGGAAGAATTTAAAGAATGAAGTTTTTCTTTTAAACGAAAGCAGTCCGCAAGAGTTTATTGATCGAATTGATCCAAGTTGGTCAGGAAGTATTCCGGCAACGCTTTTCATTAAAAATGACAAAAGAAAATTTGTGGAAAGCGAATTTACCTACGAACAATTATTAACTGAATATAAAAAACTGTAAACCATTATGAAGAAAATAATCTTATTACTAGCATTAGCATTTTCTGCTTTTCTATCTCATGCACAAAATGCAGTAACGCTTAAAGCGGGCGACGCAGCTCCAGATTTCAAGCTGAAAAATATTGATAACAAAGAAGTTTCTTTCGGAACTTTTAAAGATGCAAAAGGATATATCGTTGTTTTTACATGTAACACTTGTCCGTACGCAATTGGATATGAACAGAGAATTATCGATTTAGATAAAAAATTCAAATCACAAGGATATCCAGTAATTGCAATTAATCCGAACGATCCAGAAGCTTCTACAGCAGATACATTTGCAAAAATGCAGGATTTAGCAAAAGATAAAAAATATTCTTTCCCATATTTATTTGATCCAGGACAAAAAATTACAGATGAATATGGTGCAAAACGTACGCCTCACATCTTTATCGTTTCTAAAACGGCAAAAGGAAATGTTGTAGAATATGTTGGAGCAATCGATAATGATCCAGAAGGAAACAATCCTCAAAAAATAAAATATGCAGAAGATGTAATTGCGTCATTAAAAAGTGGTCAAAAACCAGCAATTACACAAACTAAAGAAATTGGCTGTACTGTAAAAAGAAAAGCTAAAGCTTAACTTTTTTGTTTCATGTTTAAAGTTTAAAGCTCTAACTTGACGCATAGTGTAAAAACTTGAAACCTGAAACTTGAAACAAAAAAATACAAAAACACGAAACGCCCCATAATTGGGGCGTTTTTGGCATGTATAGTGAACAAGTTGTTTTTATTTTTTATCTATTCGATAAAGTCTTCCTTGATCGGTAACGGCGTATAATGCTTCATCTTTTCCTTGAGTAATATCTCTAAATCTTTGTCCTTCTCCGGCTAATAATCTTTCTTCACCAGCCACTTTATTGTCTTTAAAAGCTAAACGGATAATGTGCATGCCGCTAAGCGAACCAATAAAAAGATTATTTTGCCATTCTGGAATACGATTTCCTGCGTAAAATGTCATACCACTTGGCGACACTACAGGATCCCAATAATAGACAGGTTGCTCCATTCCAGTTTGCTGTGTAATACCTTCTCCAATTTTCGTACCACTATATTCGATTCCGTAAGTAATTGTAGGCCACCCATAATTTGCTCCAGCTTTAATTCTATTAATTTCGTCACCACCTCTTGGGCCGTGTTCGCTTTGCCATAATTCACCAGTTGTTGGATGCATCGCCAATCCTTGCGGATTTCTATGTCCGATAGTGTAAAGTTCAGGTAAAGCGCCTGTTTGTGAAAAAGTTGGATTTCCTGGTGCTGCTTGTCCACTTGTGGTAATGTGCACAATTTTACCCAAACTGCTTGTAACTGATTGCGCCAATGGACGTGTTTCTAAAACAGATCTTTCGCCAATGCTCACAAATAAGTTTCCGGTTTTGTCAAACAAAACTCGACCTCCATAATGAAGCGTACTTGCATTTGGCGTGTTTGAACGGTAAATAACAGTTGGATTTTCAATAGCAGTTTCGTTATCAGAGATTCTTCCTTTCGCTACAGCGGTAATATTTCCGCCAGCAACGATTTCAGAAAATACCCAATAAATCATTCTGTTTGTAGCGTATGCAGGATCTAGACAAATTCCTAGTAAACCACCTTGACTTGCGGGATTAACAGCAGGAACACCTGTTAAGGCATTTCCAACAACTCCTGCTTGGGTAACGATTTTAATGTTACCTCCTTTTTCAGTTACTAATAGACGTCCGTCAGGAAGATAGGCAACTCCCCAAGGAGCGCTTAAGCCGTTGGTGATAATTTTAGCTTCATATTCTGTGGTGGTTTGAATGCTTCCTGCTCGCGTTTGTCCAGCAAATGCTGGCTGATAAGTGGTATTGGCTGTGCCAGTTTCTACAGGCGGACCCGTTGGCCCTGGATCTACGTTTCCTTCAGTGTTGTCGTTACTTGAACAGCTGCCTAAAACAAGAATTCCGGCAAGAAGAAAAATACTTTTTTGAATTATCATAATGCTTCATTTTAATGGTTAAAAAATAATTTTTGCATTATCGAACATTTCGAAAAAGAAGATTGTTGATTGAGATTCGTTAATTTGAAATGGTCAGTTTCTAACGAAATTCTCGGTTTTATTTTCAATTAAGAATGCCTAAATGCTTGTAATATTTTAAAGAAAGCATATGAATTTCATTAACAGAAATTAAACTTCTTTTGGAAAAGCATTTAGTGGGACATGCCTAATTGGAACGGAAAATTGCTACAAAATATTGCCAGTAAGAATTGTATTATTTTTTTCTTAGCAGAAATTTAACATTCAAAAAATCAATAAAAATAGAGCTGAGGTCTTATTTTTAAAGAGAATTTTAAAGACTTTTTAATTTTTTCATGAAGACAGGAAAAACTTCATTTAATTCTTCAAAGAGAGGATTTTTTCGGTTTTTTAGTTTGATTTCGCTAAATAATTTTAATCCTAAAGCAAATTGAGTAGCTTCAGACTCGTTGGCAAAAATGTTCTTAGATTTTATTCTTTCAATGATTCCGAAGATTTCGTCGTGATTGTCAAATTCGATTCCCAGTTCTTTTGCAGGGGCAGTTTCACCGTTTGCATATTCCTTAAGGCTTAAAGTAAGGTAATATTTGTTTGATCTTTTTTCCATGATTTTTGTAATTCTAATTTTATTTCAGCCACTTATCGACCAATGTTTTAAAAGCTTCTTTGTATTGTTCGCCGACTGTGATTTCTATTTTGTCGATAAAAATCGAGTTTTTGCTGATGGCACTTATTTTGTCAAGCGAAACGATAAACGAACGATGAACGCGCATAAATTTTGATGAAGGCAGTTTTTCTTCTAACGCTTTAAGCGAAATGAGAGACATTAAAGCTTTTTGAGAATCTTCGAGATGTACTTTTACATAATCTTTTAAACTTTCGATATAAGTGATGTCTTTCAGGGAAATTCTAACCCATTGATATTCGACTTTTAAAAAGATAAATTCGTCATCTGCGGCGATCGTAGTAAAGGTATTGTTGGCTTCTTCAGTTAATTGTAAAACTTTGCTTGAAGCGCGTAGAAATTCTTCGTAGCTGAAAGGTTTTAAAAGATAATCGACAGCGTTTACGCGATAACCTTCAATTGCATAATGATTGTAAGCGGTTGTAAAAACGATTTTTGGCAACGGTCCAGCTTGATCTTGAAGAAGTCTTGCCAATTCCATTCCGCTTAAATTAGGCATATTGATGTCTAAGAAAACCAAATCTGGTTTTGTTTCTCGAATGATGCCCATTGCGTCTACAGCATTATCGCAAGTTGTAATTAGCTCTAAAAAAGGAGTTTGGTGTATAAACGTTTCTACTAGTTTTAAAGCCAATGGTTCATCATCTACTGCTATACATTTTAATACCGTCATTGCTCAAGATTTATTTTCAATTTAATTTTATATGTTCCGTGATCGGTAACGCCAAAAGAAATGAAATGCTGATTCGGATAAATCAATTGCAGCCTTCTTTTGGTGTTGGTTAAACCAATTCCGCCTTCATCTGAAGTTGATGTTTTTTCGAAAAAAGTGTTTTCTACTTCAAATTCCAGATTGCTTCCATTTTGCGTAAGCTTAATGTAAATTTCGCTTTTATCAGTGGCATGTACGCCATGTTTAAAAGCATTTTCTACTAAAGGTAGCAATAACATCGGAACAATAGGGTAATCGTGTATTTTTTCAGGAATATCTGTTGTAATGGTCAGTTTGCTGTTGGCACGAAGTTTCATTAAAGCAATAAAATCTCGCATAAATTCGGCTTCTTTCAACAACGTTGTTTTTTCTTCGGTACTGTAAAGCAAGTAGCGCATCATTCGGCTTAAAGTATGCAACGCATTTCTAGAATCTTCAATATCAGTATAAGTCAAAGAATAAATGCTATTCAATGAATTAAAGAAAAAATGCGGATTAATTTGCGCTTTCAGCATGGCTAATTCTGCCATTGTTTTGTCTTGTTCCAGTTTTAATTTGTGCTGTGCCGCTTTTTGCCAATGCGTTAACATCGCCCAACTGGTACTGATTCCTAAAACCAATAATGTCAGAGTAAAAACGTAATTATCGAAATACGGATTTTTATATTTTTTAAAGCCAATAGCTTTACTAATCTGATTATGAAGATCGGTTTGTGAAGTATAAAAATAGGCAATTAACTGAAGGGTTATAATTGCAGCAAATGCCCAAACCAAAAAAGCGGAAGTATTGTCTTTAATGATCGTTTTTGGAACTATAATTTTTGCTGTATAATAAAACAGAATGATTAATTGAAACAATATAATGCTCTGCCAAAGCCAGAATGCCTGCGGAAGCACAACATTCCAAGTCAGCGGAATATAAAACAGCATAAGATACCCTAATAAAGACCAGCCAAGAATGTGTAATCCGGTGAATAAGTAAGGTCTAAAAAAGTTTGGTGACATTATAATTTATGATTTATAAGGCAATATTACAGTTTATTTGAATATAAAAATTAGGCAATCGCTAAACCCCGTTTTAGAGTCTCTAAAAAGCATTTTAGAACCGACGGGACAAAAATTAAACACTTGTTTAATATTTAAAAAAAATCCGTCGGTTCTCATCTTGCCTTTATCGATTCTGTTTCGCTCTTCGTCTATTTGAAAATTTTTGTGTGTTATATTTTAGTTCTTTTGTTGTCATATAATAGATAATCACACATTTTTCAAGATGAATAAGCAATCATTTTTAAGCATTCTTGCAGCATCACTTATTATCGCTTCTTGCGGTAAAAATGATAAATCGGCACAGGCCGGAGGAGCTCCGCAGATTAAAGAATATAAGACTGTTACCTTACAGCCAGAATCAGCTACGTTAAACAGCGATTTTCCGGCTAGTATTCAAGGACAGCAAAATATAGAAATTCGTCCAAGAGTTGAAGGTTACATTGACAAGATTTTTGTTGATGAGGGAGCAGTTGTAAAAGCTGGTCAGCCATTATTTAAGATTAGTGCTCCAGAATATGAGCAGCAAGTTCGTACTGCAACAGCAAGCATCAAAAGCGCTCAAGCTGAAGTAAGTTCTGCAAAATTGGCTGTAAATAAAGTAAAACCTTTAGTTGAAAAAGGAATTATCAGTAAATACGATTTAGAATCAGCACAATTTACTTATGAGTCAGCAATGGCTTCTTTAGCGCAAGCAAACGCAGCTTTAGTAAATGCTAAAACTAATTTAGGATATACTACAGTTACAAGTCCTGTAAATGGAGTTGTTGGTTCAATTCCGTTTCGTTTAGGAAGTTTGGTAAGCTCAAATAATGCTGATCCGTTAACAACAGTTTCTAGCATTGGAAACGTTTATGCTTATTTTGCAATGAACGAAAAAATGCTATTGAACTTTACGCAAAGCAATACTACAGGAGCTTCTTTAGCCCAGAAAATCAAAAGCATGCCAGCAGTTTCGTTATTGCTTTCTGATGGGTCGACTTACGATCAAAAAGGAAATATTGAGACTGTAAACGGATTAATCAATACAGAAACAGGTACTGTAAATGTGAGAGCACGTTTCCCTAACTCAAAAGGAATTATCAGAAGCGGAAGCAGCACTACAGTTAGAATTCCGAACGAAGTTAAAAATTCAATTATAGTTCCTCAAAGCGCAACATTCGAACTTCAAGATAAAATTTTCGCAGTAGTTGTTGGTAAAGACGGAAAAACTAAAAATGCAAATATCACAGTTCTAGACAATTCTGCAGGTAATTATTATGTAGTTACAAGCGGTTTAAATGCTGGAGATCAAATTGTATTAGAAGGAGTAGCCTCTTTAAAAGAAGGAACTGAAATAAAAGCCCAAAATCAAAGCCCAGAAACAGTTTACGCCGATTTAAAATAAAAAAAATGTTTAAAAAATTTATACAAAGACCCGTACTCTCAACGGTAATATCTGTTATTATCGTTATTTTAGGTGTTTTAGGCCTAATTGAGTTACCGATATCGCAGTATCCAGATATTGCGCCTCCAACAGTAAACGTCGCGGCAAGTTATACAGGTGCCAATGCCGACGTGGTACTGAAAAGTATCGTAATTCCGTTGGAAGAACAAATTAATGGTGTAGAAAACATGACTTACATGACTTCTACAGCAACAAATGACGGAAATGCGTCTATCAAAATTTTCTTTAAAGTAGGAACAAACCCAGACTTAGCAGCGGTAAACGTTCAGAACAGAGTTTCTAGAGCAACAAGTTTATTGCCTGTAGAGGTTACTCAGGCTGGGGTTACCGTTACGAAAAGTCAGAGTAGTAACTTGTTGATTTTCTCTTTATATAGTGATGATAAAGCTTACGATCAGACGTTTCTTCAGAATTATGCGAAGATCAACCTTGTACCGCAAATTCAGCGTGTAGTTGGGGTGGGAGATGTAACCGTTTTTGGTGCAAAAGATTACTCTATGAGAATCTGGCTGAAACCAGACGTTATGCAACAATACAAATTGATTCCGAGTGATATTTCGGCTGCTTTAGCAGAACAGAATATCGAAGCTGCGCCAGGTAAATTTGGTGAAAATGGAGATCAAGCTTTTCAATATGTAATTAAATACAAAGGACGTTTAACAAGCGCTCAAGAATTTGAGGAAATTGTAATTAAGTCTGTTGGAAATGGACAAATGCTTCGACTTAAAGATGTTGCTAAAGTTGAATTAGGATCTTTAAGTTATGCTTCTACAATTAAAACAAACGGTGTAGAATCTGCAGCGATGGCAATTAGCCAGACTCCGGGATCTAATGCGCGTGACGTAATCAACAATTCTAAAAAATTGATTGAAGAAGCGGCGAAGAATTTCCCAAAAGGAGTTAAATATACCACAATGGTTGACGTTAACGACAACTTGGATGCTTCGATTGAAAAGGTAATTCATACTTTGATAGAAGCCTTTATTCTGGTTTTCATCGTAGTATTTATTTTCCTTCAAGATTTTAGATCGACTTTAATTCCAGCAATTGCGGTTCCGGTTGCAATTGTGGGTACATTCTTCTTCCTGAATTTATTCGGTTTTACGATTAACTTATTGACGCTTTTCGCGATGGTTCTGGCGATTGGTATTGTGGTCGATGATGCGATTGTGGTTGTGGAGGCGGTTCACGCCAAACTCGATCATGGCTATAAATCGGCTAAAAAAGCGACAATTCATGCGATGGATGAAATTTCGGGAGCGATTATTTCGATTACATTAGTAATGGCTGCGGTATTTATTCCAGTAACTTTTATTGGAGGATCTACAGGGGTTTTCTACAAGCAGTTTGGTATTACGCTTGCGGTTGCGATTATTCTTTCGGCAGTAAACGCCTTGACTTTGAGTCCAGCATTATGTGCTCTTTTATTGAAACCGCACGCAGACGATCATAAACATAAAAGCTATTTACAACGTTTTTACACTTCATTTAACGTAGCATTCGATAATGTTACAGCAAGATACAAACGTTCTGTAAGTTTCCTTTCTGCAAAAAAATGGATTGCAGTAGCTTCAATTGTAATTGCTGGTATCGCATTAGTTTATATGATGAAAACTACGCCTTCAGCTTTCGTACCTTCTGAAGATCAAGGAACCGTTTTCGCTAATATTAGTTTGCCACCATCAGCTTCTATGGAACGTTCTGATGTTATTGCCAAAAGAGTAGATAGTATTGCAAAGACAATTCCTGGAGTTAAAAATACGCTGCGTATTGTTGGACAAAACTTTACAGCGGGTGCGGGTAGTGCTTACAGTATGGTTATTGTGAAATTGAAACCTTGGGATGAACGTGATTTAAGCGTTGATGATGTAATCGGACAGCTTTTCGCTAAAACAAGCGGAATTCGTGAAGCGAGTATTTTCTTTATTTCGCCACCAACGATTCAAGGTTTTGGGCAAAGTGGTGGATTCGAATTCCAATTGCAAGATAAAGGAGGTCATACAACCGCTGAATTTTATAAAGTAAATAATGAATTCTTAGCCAAATTATCAGAGCGTCCAGAAATTCAATACGCTACAACGCCATTTAACCCTGGTTTCCCTCAATATATGATGGATATCAATTTAGCGAAAGCGAAAGATGCAGGAGTTTCGGTAAACACGATTTTATCGACAATGCAAGGATATTATGGTGGATTATATGCTTCGAACTTCAATAAATTCGGTAAACAATATCGTGTAATGATTCAGGCTTCTCCAGAGTTTAGAACGAACACACAAGGATTAAATAAAATCTTTGTTCGTAACAGTGCTGGAAACATGGCGCCAATTACAGAGTTTGTAAAAATGACGAGAGTTTTTGGTCCAGAATCTATTTCAAGATTTAACTTGTTTACTTCGATTTCGATTACAGGAGCGCCAAAACCAGGCTTTAGTTCTGGAGACGCAATTAAAGCAATTCAAGAAGTAGCTGCAGAAAATCTTCCTGCAGGTTACGGTTACGAATTCTCAGGTTTAACGCGTGAGGAATTAGCATCAGGAAGTGAGACGATTTTCATTTTCATCTTGTGTTTAGTATTCGTTTATTTCTTGTTAAGTGCGCAATATGAAAGTTATATTTTACCATTTGCAGTATTATTCTCAATTCCGTTTGGATTGGCGGGAGCGTATTTGTTCTCGATTATTTTCAAATTGAACAGTAATATTTACTTGCAGATTTCCTTAATCATGTTGATCGGACTTCTTGCGAAGAACGGTATTTTGATTGTCGAATTTGCCTTAGACAGAAGAAGAAAAGGACTTCCAATTTTGCAATCAGCAATTGATGGAGCTGTAGCACGTTTACGACCTATTTTGATGACTTCGTTTGCCTTTATTTTAGGATTAGTTCCGCTGATGTTTGCTACAGGAGCGGGTGCGGTTGGTAACAGATCGATTGGTACTGGAGCCGTAGGAGGTATGTTAATCGGTACAATTTTAGGGGTTTTCGTAATTCCGGTATTGTTTATCATTTTCCAGACTTTACAAGAAAGAATAAGTGGTCCGGCGAAAGATGGTTATGATGAAGACGATGATGAAGACGAAATTCATTTAATAGAAGCTCACAAAGAGTAAAATTTAATTACAACAAAGATGACGAATAGTTCAAATAAATATATTCTACTGGTAATGACAGCCGCACTGATTAGTGCGTGCTCTGTTACCAAGAAATACGAACGTCCCACTACTTTAAAAACCGATCAATTGTACCGTGATGAGTCTTCTACAGATTCGACTACAATTGCAGATATGCCTTGGAATACTGTTTTTAAAGATGAAAAACTAAATGCTTTAATTCAAAAAGGATTAGATCAGAATCTGAACTTGAAAAATGCGATTGAGAATATTGTACAAGCAAGAGCTTCTCTGCGTCAGAGCAAATTAGCTTATTATCCTTCATTGCAATTAGACGCGAATGTAACGCATAACAAGCAGTCTCAGGCAGGATTAAACTTTCCGGCAGGAATCAACATTAACACTTTAACAACAACTTATAAGTTGGGTGTAAGCACTTCTTGGGAAATCGATGTTTGGGGGAAATTAAGTAGTTCTAAAAGAGCCGCTTTGGCAACTTATTTAGCTTCTGATGCTGCTAAACAAGCCGTTCAAACGCAATTGATTGCTGATATTGCGAATAATTATTTCTTGTTGTTAGCATATGATAAACAACTTGAAATTACAGAACAAACTTTAAAAAGCCGTATCGAAAATGTGGCAACTATTAAAGAGTTAAAAGAAGGTGCAATTGTAACCGGTGCAGCTGTTGTTCAAAGTGAAGCCAATCAGCATGCGGCAGAAGTTTTAATTCCAGATTTGAAGCAAAACATCCGTGAGGCAGAAAACGCTTTAAACATTTTGTTAGGACAAGCGCCTGGACCAATCGATAGAGGTGTTTTAGGAACGCAGATTATTCCTGAAAAAATTGCAATCGGAATGCCAGCTCAATTGTTAAATAATCGTCCAGATGTCCGTCAAGCGGAATTTAACTTCAGAGTGGCTTTCGAATCTACAAATTTGGCTAAAACGTATTTCTATCCAAGTTTGACGCTTACAGCAAGCACAGGATTCTCAAATTTAGAGTTAAACGATTTCTTCAGCCATTCGATTTTTTATTCGATTATTGGAGGATTGACACAGCCTTTATTCAATAATGGTTTGAATAAAATGAGATTGACAACAGCGCAATCACAACAATTGCAAGCATATAATAGTTTCCAGCAAAGTCTTCTAGTGGCAGGTCAGGAAGTTTCAAATGCTTTGTATTCGTACCAAATGGCTGTTGAAAAAGAAGATTCGAGAGCGAAACAAATTGCAGCATTAGAAAAAGCAGTAGACTTTACTCAAGAACTTCTAGAATATAGTTCAGCAACAAATTATACAGACGTATTAACATCTGAACAAAACCTTTTGGCAGCGCAATTAAGTGGAGTAGCAGATAATTTGCAGAAACTACAAGCTGTTATTAATTTGTACAGAGCATTAGGTGGAGGTTGGAAATAATATCCTGATTGGCTAAAATTGTGCGTTTGTCGCTACAAATATGCTTTTGGTCTAAATTATATTTTAAATCACAACAATGTATTTACCTTTGAATCATTCAAACGAATACGACAGATTTGTGAGTTAGTAGCCGTTCCACATAGATAATACTGCGCAAAGTATAATCGATAAATAAAACATGACACTAAAACGCCCCAGAAATGGGGCGTTTTTCATTTTAATCTCTATCGTTTAAAAAAGCCTTTTCGTCGATTAGTTTGGTACCTTTGTATAATGAATGTTGAAACCACTAACATTTGGCACTACTTTCGATTAATATCTACTAAAATTAACATTTAAATTCTAAAGACATGAAAAAGTTAGTATTCGCCTCAGTGCTTTTTATGAGTGTATTTTTTGCTCATGCGCAAGTATCAGTAAATGTAAACATTGGAACTCCACCAAATTGGGGACCACAGGGTTATGACGACAATAGATATTACTATTTACCTGATATTGATGTATATTATGATGTAAATCAAAGCGTATTTATCTACGATAACGGTGGAAAATGGATGCGTGAAAAAAGACTTCCATCAAAATACAGACAATATGATTTGTACTCTGGCTACAAAGTAGTTTTGACTGATTACAGAGGAGATGCTCCTTATAATTATCATACGAAACACAGAGCAAGTTATCCGAAAGGTTACGTTGGAAAACCTCAAAAAAATAGAGGAGAAAAACCTAAAGGAAACAACGGAAATCATTACGGAAATGATAAAGGAAATAGTGGTAACAATGGCAAGAATAAAGGAAATAAGTCAGACAAAAACCACGATCACTCTAATGGAAAACACCATTAATTCTAAACATGACTAAAAAGAAACGCCTCCAATTGGAGGCGTTTTTTGTTGTTTTATAGTTTTAGCCACGAATTACACGAATTATGCTAATTTTTTATAAAATTAATGTAATCGCTTAGCCTGTTTTTTTATTGCTCGGGTTGTGGCTAAAAATAGTAAATGAATTGCCTCCAGCTTTAGCAGGAGGTAAAAAGGTCTTGCATTTATTAGGCTTTAGCCAAATTAAGCGTAAAGTTTGGCTAAAGCCTTTGTTGACTATAAACAAAAAACCTCCAGCTAAAGCTGGAGGCAATTGATATTTAGTATTTATTAAAAATAAATTTGTGCCAATTCGTGTAATTCGTGGCTAAAAAAACTATTCTGAAACTGTTTTCACTTTGTGGCCAATCGCTCCAAAAGAAAGAATGATCAAAAAGCAGATTAACGGAATAATATATCCTGACTGAATATCATCATGATTCATATCGATTAAAGTTCCCATTCCGTAAGGAATAATCGCTCCACCAACAATTGACATAACCAACCAAGAAGAACCTGTTTCTGTATTCGATTTTAAGCCTTTAATTCCTAAAGAGAAAATAGTTGGGAACATAATAGACATAAAGAATCCGATTCCGCCAAGTGCATAAATTACTACGATTCCAGATCCGTAAATTGCCACTAGACATAATAAAACGCTCATAATGCAATAGATTGAAAGCAAAACATAATCTTTTACAAAACGTAAAAAGAATGTCCCGATAAAACGTCCTGCCATAAAAAGGAAACCGTAAATTCCTAAATAATATCCTGCTGTTTTTTCGTCTAATCCAGCACCTTGTTGTGCAATTCTAATAAAGAAACTTGTAATGCAAACTTGTGCACCAACATAGAAAAACTGCGCTACAACTCCCCAGCTTAAATGTCTGAATTTTAAAACAGAGAAAAATCCAGGCTTAATTTCAGCTTCAGAATGAGTAGCTTTCATTGAAGGCAATTGTACAAAATAGAATATAATAGCAACCAAAACTAAAATGCTACCTAATACGATATAAGGCATTTTTACAGATGCTGCTTCGCCTAGTAAATAAGCTGCTTTTTCTGCTTCTGGCATTGCAGCCATTTGTTCTGGTGTATGGTTTGTTCCTGAAAGAATAAATAAAGAACCCACAATTGGCGCTACCATAGCCGCTAATCCGTTGAAAGAAGCAGCTAAATTCAATCTTTTTGACGAAGATTCAGCTGGCCCTAAAATCGCTGCGTATGGATTGGCACTGGTTTCTAAAATCGTTAATCCACAACCAATTACAAATAAGGCGAATAAGAATAACTCATAAGTTCTAGTATTAGCCGCAGGAACGAATAGAAATGCTCCAATTGCAAAAACTAATAAACCTGTGATAATACTGTTTTTGTAACCAAATCTTTTAATCAGCATTCCCGCTGGAATTGCCATAATAAAATAAGCAAAAAATACAGAAGTATCGATAAGAGTAGATTGTCGATTGTTTAATTCGCACGCTTTTTTTAAGTGCGGAATCAAAACAGAATCAAGATTGTGGGCCATTCCCCACAGAAAAAATAGGCATGTAACTAAAATAAAAGGCAGCAGATATTGTTTCTGATTTCCGCCTTCTGTCGGCACTTCGTGTTGATCGCCAGCTTGGTTTGTAATTTGCATTGTGTTGATAGTTTTTTTTAGGTTCAAAGTGACAAAGTAACAAAGGTTCAAAGTGTAGAAACCTGTATTGCTTTGTATTTATTTTTTGTTTTATTTTTTCAAGTTTAAGTGACAAAAAGAATATGTTCAAAGTAGAGAAACCTTTGTCCCTCTGTAACTTTGTCCCTTTGCCCCTTAAAGAAAAAGTTTACTTTTTCTTGACAAAAAGCAAGTGATCACAAACCAAAACAACTTCTCCGCGTTGGTTAATGATTTCCACATGTTCTGTAACAGCACCCAATTCAGGGTTTTTAGCTTCGCCTTTTTCAGAAATCGTAATTTCAGAATGGATTGTATCGCCAATATGAACTGGTTTTACAAAACGCATTCTATCATAACCTCTAGAAAAAGCTTCTGGATTTATTTCTGATGCCGTTAAACCGATTCCAATACTGAAAACCATGGTTCCGTGCGCAATTCTTTGTCCGAAAGGTTGTGTTTTACACCATTCTTCATCCATATGGTGCGGGAAGAAATCTCCCGTATGTCCAGCATGAACCACAAAATCTGTTTCTGTGATTGTTCTGCCGACAGTTACTCGTTTATCGTCGATGGTGTAATCTTCGAAAAAAGTCGATTTAAAATACATAATTTAATTACTTTTTATTCGTCAAACTCTTTCAAATGAATGTCAAAATAACGCTTGTTTTGAAGAGGACTTAAATATTTGTTTTTTGGTTTTGAAATATAGTGTTTTAATTACACTTCATCAAAAGAAATTCCGCCATTTTTACTGCTGATGTAGCAAGCTTCCACAACTTTCATTGTACCCAAGACATCTTGAACACTTGCTGATAATATCGAGTCAGAACCTTCTTTAAAACGCATCAGATTAGACATTGCACCAATAAAAGCTTCTGGAAACCATGAACCTTCTAGTTTAACTTCTGTCCATTCGTACTCCGTCTCGCCTTCTTTTTTAGGCAAAGCATATTCAAAAACGTCAGGAAGACCATCAGGATAGTTCATCAACAAGCCCATTTTTGCTTTAACCGCGCCTTTTGTTCCTTCCCATTTGATGTAACTTTCTTCGTGTTTTGGACCAAAATGATGATCGTGGTTTGTATTAATCACCACATGCATATCTTCGCCATAATCTAAAATAATCGTAGATCGGCTAGAAGATAATTTTTTAAGCGGATGTTTCGCCGTTTTCGCCATTACACCTTTTGGATTTCCTAAGAAAGAACGAATGCAATCAATGTAATGAACGCTATGAAAAAGAATCTCCAATCTTGGATGTTCTTTAATTAGCGGAAACAATTCCCAAGGCGTATTTACAGTCACTTTAAATTCAAAATCATATAACTGACCCAAAATTCCTTCGTTGATTAAATAACGAGCAGCACTTACAAACGAAGCAAAGCGCAATTGAAAGTTAATCGCAGCAACTAGATTTTTTCTTTCGCAAACCGCTACAATTTCACGTGCCTGAGATAAATCATTACCCATTGGTTTCTGAATCAAAACAGCAGCTCCGTCAGGCAATTGTTCTAAAATTTCGATGTATTGATCAGGCAAAACCGTAATGTCGTAAACAGCATTTGAAGGCGCATTTTTAACGGCATCGGCAACACTTTCAAAAACATGATCGATTTTGAATTCTTTTTGTAAATCGTATGCTTTTGAAATCGTTCTATTGGTAATACCAAAAACTTTAAAACCAGCCATTTCGTAAGCAGGAAGATGCGCGTCTTTTACAATTCCGCTTGCACCGATGATGATGATAGGCTGTTCTGTTTCAGGTAATAAAGGTTTATATGGAATATTCATATCTATTCTATTTTTTGAATATTAATTTGTGTCTCTTCTAATAATTGTGCCGAAGGAATATCGCTATTAATAGCTTTTAAAACCATGTGATCGATAAATTCGCAAACCTTTGGCCAGATTGGAGTTTGTGGTAAGGTCAAAGCATTTTCGTGCAGCATTTCCAATTTATGATAAAACGGAATCAACGTATTGATTTCCTCATCTTTCCAAGTTGATTTTCTGCAGCCAATTCCGCCTTCTTTAGTCAGCAATTTGTCACTTTCGGCAGTCGTTGCAAAACGTAAAAAATCGTAAGCCAGTTTTTTATGTTTACTTCCAGAACCAATTGTATACAACCAATACACATTCAAAGAAGCCGTTTTATGATTTGGATCGGATGGAAGAGAAGTAATGTCGATTTTACCTTTTACTTTCGATTCTTCGATAACTTCCGCCATCGAAGCAAATCCGAACCAATTGATTGCCATTGCCGCTTGTCCATCGGCGAAAACCAAACCAGCTTCAACCGAACCAAATTCTCTAGATTTTGGATGAACAGCATTTTTGTCATTGACTATTTTTCTGTAAAAATCTAAAGCTTGAATGCCAGCTTCACTATTAATACAAATCTGATTTTTATTATTAATTAAAGAACCACCGCGCGTCCATAATTGTAGGCAGAAGTCAAAAACCATATTGTGTCCGTCTGGATAATTGGCGAAGATACAGCCATATAAATTTTCTTCTGGTCGATTGAAAAAAGTAGCAATATCAACAAATTCTTGCCAAGTTTTTGGCGTAGAAAGTTCGTAACCAAATTGTTTTTTGAAATTCTCTTTTTCTGTTTTGTTTTCGAATAAATCTTTTCTGTAAATCAAACATTCAGGCCCGTCGTGAAAAGGAAGTCCGTACGTTCCGTTATCTAGCTTTTGCAGATGCAGAAGCGATTTATGCCAGCCATAAGGATAATTTTCTGGCGGATTTTCTGCTATAAAAGGATATAAATCTTGAACCGCTTTTTCGTGTACAGCATCAAAAATCCAGTCGGTGTTGATGTGCGCAATATCCCATTTTCCTTCTTTTAAGCCTTTTTTAGAAATCGTGGTTTCATACAATTCATGAAGTTCCATCGGAATCATTTCGGCTTCAGCTTGAATGTTGTTTTGAAGGCAGAAAGCATCCCACAACTTTTGCAATGTACTTTCGAAGGGATCGAATTTTCGAACGGCGATTCTAATTTTGTCCATATTTAGCAGTCTATAAATTCTTTAATAATACGTTCATTATCCTGGCCTAATTTTGGCGAACCTTTTCCAGAGGTCAAATATTCGCCATCAATTTTTATCGGACAGCGCGTAGTTTTATAACTGTAGCCATCTAGCATTTCTACTTGTTGGGTGAAATTCAAAATTTTAAATCCGTCTTCTTCAAAAAGCTGTTGATAGTTTAAAACTCCCGCACACCAAATGTCTGCTGGTTCTAAAATATCCAGCCAAAATTTGGTTTCCTGCGTTTGCAAATGATCTGCCAAGATGTTTTTAATCTCGTCTCTAAGCGTGAATTTATTCTCAGGAAATTGTAATAATGCATCACATTTTAGCAAAGAAGCTAAAACAATAATTGATCCCATAGCTAAAGCTAAATAGCCATTTTTGGTTTTGTAAATTCCGTATGGCGCGCCTAAATAAGTGTGTGCGTTGTTGGTTTTCGTTCGAACAGGCAATTCACCACCATCATTGAAAAATGTAGTAATGGTTTCAAACTGAAAATCAAAAGCCGATTCCAACATGCTGACTTGAATTTGCGCTCCAATATTGTGAGTTGCTTTTCTGTATAAAGCAGCCAAGATTCCTTGTGCCAAATGCGCTCCCGCAAGCATGTCTACAATCGACAATCCCATAGGAACGGGGCCATCTTCTTGATTGCCGCTTAACCAAGTTAAAGCCGTTAAAGATTGCAAAAGCAAATCCTGCCCTGGTAAATCTTTCAAATCTGGATGTTCTCCAAAACCCGAAATAGATCCGTAAATCACATTTGGATTAATGTTTTTGACATCTTCATAACTCAAACCAATGCGCTCCATAACTCCAGGTCTGAAATTATGCATGACAACATCGGCTTTTGCTAATAATTTTTTTAATTTTTGAAGTTCTTCTGGCTGTTTAAAATCAATCGCAAAAGATTCTTTGTTTCTGTTGATGGTATGAAAAACAGACGATTCGCCGTTCATAATCAAATCAGAAGTATATAAGGTTCTGCAGATGTCTCCCGTTCCCGGTTTTTCAATTTTTATCACGCGCGCACCCAAATCGGCCAATCGTAAACTGGCTGAAGGTCCCGAAAGAAACTGACTGAAATCTACAATTAAATAATCTTCTAATGGTTTCATATTATGTTTAACCGTTTAATTGGTTAATTGTTTAATCGTTTTATCTAATAATTAAAAATCTAATTTGATCTGCTAAAATCTTTTTAAATCTGCGTGAAATACTTTTTGCGTAAAGATTTTTTCACGCAGATTTATACAGATTGAAGCAGATTTATACAGATTTAACTCAAATTATCGAATAAACTCTTCGTGTATTCTTAAATTATCCTGACCTACTTTTGGAGCTGCTTTTTCGCTTAGTAAAATTTCACCATCCAATTGAATTGGACTTCTGGTTGTAACCAAAGTTTCTCCTTCGGTATTTTTTACGGTTTGTTTCAACTGTAATTCATTTACAAAAGGCTGATTGTCCAATTCTTCGTAATTATAAACTTTACCGCACCAAATGCCTTCTTTCTGTAAAATTTCAATCCAATAATCAGATTTTTGAGTTTTAATTCTTTCGCTTAAAATCGTTCTGATTTCATCACGTTTTTCAAACCACAAATGTTTATCCGCGAAAGCGTTTAAATCCAATCCTAATGTTTTTCCAATGAAAATCAAATCGCCCATGGCAAGAGATAAATAACCATCTTGCGTTTGGTAAACTCCGTAAGGCGCACTTAAAAAAGCATGCGCACTTCCTTTAATATCGCCACGTTCAGGCAATTGACCACCATCGTTTAAGAAAGACGTAATTGCTTCAAACTGTACATCTAAAATCGATTCTAACAAGCTCACTTCTACCAAAACGCCTTTCTTAGTTTTGGCTCTTTTTAAAAGTGCAGCTAAAATTCCTTGTACAAAATGGTTTCCGCACATTAAATCGGCAACCGCCAATCCAAACGGAACTGGGCCCTGACTTTTGCGTCCGCTTAACCAGCTTAAACCAGAAAGCGATTGTAACAATAAATCTTGTCCCGGCTTTTTTGCCCACGGACCTTCATTTCCGTAACCTGTAATCGTTCCGTAAATAATCTGCGGATTTATAGAAAGTGTATTTTCATAATCTAAACCGATTTTCTCCATCACACCAGGTCTGAAATTATGCGTCATAATATCAGCTCTTTCGATTAGTTTTTTAATCAAAACCAAATCGTCTGGATTTTTTAAATCGGCTGCAAAAGATTCTTTATTTCTGTTTATCGTATGAAAAAGCAAACTGCTGTCGTCTACAAATAAATCTTTGATGCTTAATTGTCTACAAGCTTCACCTTTTACAGGACGCTCGATTTTAATGACGCGTGCGCCCAAATCTGCTAGTTTTAAACCAGCAGAAGGTCCAGCCAAAAACTGACAGAATTCCAGAACAATTAGTCCTTCTAAAGGTCTCATATTGTCTGGATTTTTAAAGATTCTGCGTAAAGTCCATTCATTTCTTCTAATACTTTCAATTCGTCTCCACCATTCATCAAATAATTGCGAACCACATCACCCGCATGATCTTGGAAATACATATGACCATAATATCTCGGACGAAGGAAAGCGCGTTCTAAAGCTGGCAATGTGTTTTTGAAATAATCATGCGTTACACCATTAATTCTCTCACTTTTCCAAGCTTGCAAATGTCCTGGCTGACCGCCGTTATCGGTGTAAATATTTTGTTGTACTTGTGAGGAACATGTAAATTCAGCATATTTTATTGCCGTTTCAATATGTTCGCTGAATGAAGAAACAGCCAATCCTGTTCCGCCCAAAGAAGAAATCATCGGATTGTCATTCAAACGCACTAAATCATAAAAATGTAAAAGTTTATTGCTGTAGCCACTTCTAGAATAGTTAGAATAACCGTAAGCAAAAGGGCAGTAGGCAATTTCATCAGAATTTACCATCGCTTCGTAAACTTGAATTGGATTTCTGTTAAAGTTAGCTGGATCAATCAATTGCGCCAATTCTCTAAACATTTGAAGGGCTTTTTTTCCTGTAGTTTCAGAAATCACTTTTTCTTCAGAAAGAAACGGTGCTTCTCCCAAACTGCAGCAAAACATATAAAAACTCATTAAAACATCTACCGGAATTCCGGCGAAAGCCACTAAACCTTTTTTCGCTAAGGCTAATAAATCTTCGTAAGTTTTAGGAACTTCTAAGTTGTTTTTTTCCAAAAGATCCAAGCGGGCAGAAGCAACTGGTGTTGCCGCATCAATAGGAAGCGCCCATAATTTGTCGTGAAAAACATAACTTCCGTATGATTTTCCAACCGTATTAATTTCTTGATCTTTAATATATTCGTTTGATAAATAATCAGATAAAGGAAGAATTGCTTTCGTCTGCGCTCCAAAACCAGTCCAAGGATGATCGATTACCAATAAATCAAATCTTTTGGCTAAGTCTTCGATCGAAGCATCGGCAAATTCTTGTAAACTTCTCTTTTCCCAAGAAATTTCAACTTCTGGATGTAGTTCTGTAAAACGCTGAGATGTGGCAACCATTGGAAGCAAACCTCTTGTGTGGTTCCAAGTTATGCCTTTTAATTTTATCATTTTTATATAGGAATTTTGGGTAGTGAAATCGATTGAAATAATAAATGTAAAAAATACAATTACAAAAGTAGGAATAAGATTCAAATGCGCAAGAAATACAAACTTTATTCAAGAATCTTTTTGCATAATTTGGCATTTAGTGATGTTATTTTTACAAACCATCTAAAAAATGTTATAAAAATTTAAAGTTTGACCACTTTTAGATGAGGAAAATAAAATATATATCGGATATTAATTTTTAAAAGGTATTTTTGTAATTGTGTTTTTTACATTTATTATTTTTGATGCAGCTTTTTTAGCAGATTTTGAAATTAATGGATGCTTGAAAATCTTTAAAAATAAACTAACAATAAAAATATACGATTATGAAATTAATACGTTTTGGAGCAATCGGAAAAGAAAAACCAGGAGTTTTAATTGGAGAAAAGAGATTTGATGTTTCTTCGATTGTTGCTGATTTTAACGAAAGTTTCTTTGAAGAAAATGGATTAGAGAAATTACAAAAAGCTTTAGATAGCAATCCGTCTTTGCCAGAAGTAGATGCTTCGGTACGTTTGGGTTCGCCTGTGGCAAGACCTTCAAAAATTATCTGCATTGGATTGAATTATATTGATCACTGTAAAGAAACAAACGCTCCGATTCCGACAGAACCTATTATTTTCTTTAAATCTACGACTTCTTTGTGCGGTCCAGACGACGATTTGATTATTCCAAAAAACAGTGAAAAAACAGATTGGGAAGTTGAATTGGCTTTCGTTGTTGGAAAAAAAGCGAGTTATGTAGAAGAAACGGAAGCTTTAGATTATGTTGCTGGATATGCTTTATTGAATGATTACAGCGAAAGAGCTTTTCAGTTAGAGCGCGGCGGACAATGGGCAAAAGGAAAAGGAAGCGACACTTTTGCGCCTCTTGGACCTTTTTTGGCAACAAAAGATGAAATCGCAGATGTTGACAATTTAAAAATGTGGCTGACGGTAAACGGTAAAAAATACCAAGACAGTAACACGCTAAATTTAGTTTTTAAAATTCCTTATTTGTTGCATTATTTAAGCCAGTTTATGACATTGCTTCCTGGCGATATTATCAGCACAGGAACACCTCCGGGGGTTGGTTTAGGAATCAAACCAGATCCGATTTATATTAAAGCGGGAGATGTTGTAGAATTAGGAATTGAAGGTTTAGGAACGAGCAAACAGAAAGCTGTTGCGTATCAAAAATAAAAATTAAGAAAGTATAAAATGAAATATATTGTTTGCGAAAAACCGCAGGAATTTCTATTGAAAGAAACGAATATTCCAGAACCAAAAGAAGGTGAAGTTTTATTAAAAATTAAAAGAATCGGTATCTGCGGAACTGATATTCACGCTTTTGGCGGAACTCAGCCTTATTTTGAATATCCTAGAATTTTGGGGCACGAATTGGCTGCAGAATATGTAAAAGGAAATGCAGCAGGTTTTAAACCTGGAGATAAAGTAACTTTTATTCCGTATTTCAATTGCGGAAAATGCGTTGCTTGTAGAAACGGTTTGACAAACTGCTGTGTCAATATTAAAGTTTTTGGTGTGCATATCGATGGTGGAATGGCTGAATATGTTTCGATTCCAGAACAATATTTATTGCACGGTCAAGGTTTAGATTATGATGAATTGGCTTTGGTTGAGCCTTTGGCAATTGCAGCGCATGGCGTTAGAAGAGCGGCTGTAAAAGCTACAGATACGGTTTTGGTAATGGGAGCAGGGCCAATCGGAATTGGTTTGATTCAGTTTGCTAAAATTGCTGGAGCGAAAGTAATCGTAATGGATATCAACGATTACAGATTGAATTTCTGTAAAGAACAATTGCAAGCAGATGAAACTATTAATCCATTAAATGATGATGTTGCTGAAAAATTGGCTGAATTGACTAATGGCGATATGGCAAATGTAGTAATTGATGCGACTGGAAATCAGAAAGTGATGAATAGTGCTTTTAATTATATTTCGCACGGCGGAAGATTTGTTTTGGTTGGACTTCAAAAAGGGGAATTAAGTTTTAGTCATCCAGATTTCCACAAAAGAGAATCGACTTTAATGAGCAGTAGAAATGCAACTATTGAAGATTTCGAATATGTAATGAAATGTTTGAAAGAGGGAAAAATAGATCCTAAAAAATACATTACACATAGAACGAGTTTTTCTGAAATGATTAATGATTTCAGGAATCTAATTGATCCTAAAAATAATGTGATCAAAGCTTTAATTGAGATTGAGTAAAAGTATATTATAAAGTACTGTTTGTCATTTCGACGAAGGAGAAATCTCCGTAAGAGACTCTACAAAGATTGGCGAATTTCTAGATGGAGCTACTTGTGGAGATTTCTCCTTCGTCTAAATGACAAAAATCAGTGAAAATTAAACACATAGAAACATAGATTTTTTTGTTTTGCGAAAGAGAATGGAAAGAAACTAGTTTCTAACACATAGAACTATGTGAATTAATGCAAGTGAAACGCCTTTTAAGCGGTTTCAAAAACTATGTTTCTATGTGTTAAAATTTAAGCGTTGCTAATTATTAAATAACCACGAAAAATGGATTTAAACTTAAAAAATAAAATTGTTGTCGTTTCTGGTTCGGCTGGAAAAGAAGGCAGTATTGGAGAAACAATCGTCAACAGATTGGCTGATGAAGGTGCGATTCCGGTTTTGGTTGATCGAAACGCAAGAGGTTTTGAATACGTAGAAAGACTTCAAAAAAGAGGCGTTAATTCTTTATTCGTGCAAACTGACGTAACTGATCCTATTGCAATAGAAAATGCCGTAAAAGTAATCGCAGCGAAATACGGTAGAATTGATGCTATAATCAATAATGTTGGAGTGAATGACGGTGCAGGATTAGATTCTAGCTACGAAGATTTCATGAATTCTTTGAAATTGAACGTGGTAAGTTATTTTCTTTTAGCTAAATATTCGCTTCCTTTCCTAAAAGAATCAAAAGGAAATATCTTAAATATTGGTTCAAAAGTGGCTTTAACAGGGCAGGGTGGAACTTCGGGTTACGCTGCTGCGAAAGGTGGAGTTTTGGGTTTAACAAGAGAATGGGCAGTCGATTTGATTCAGTTTGGAATTCGTTCTAACGCGATTATCATTGCTGAAAGTTATACGCCGGCATACGAAGATTGGATTAAAACATTGCCAGATGGTCAAACAGTTTTGAATAAAATCAATAAAAGTATTCCGCTAGAAAGCAGAATGACGAAAACGGAAGAAATTGCAGATACGGCACTTTTCATCATTTCAGAAAAATCGTCGCATACTACAGGACAATTTGTTTTTGTGGATGGAGGTTACGTACATTTAGACCGCGCATTAATCAGCGATGTTAACTAAGAAATTATGAGTAAAAGAATTGATTCCCATCAGCATTTTTGGAAGTTTGATCCTGTTAGAGATAGCTGGATTGATGAAACGATGCAAAATATTCAGAGAGATTTTCTTCCTGAAGATTTACAACCAATTTTAAAAGAAAATCAATTTGAAGGCTGTGTTGCTGTTCAAGCAAGTCAAACGGAAGAAGAAACACATTTTTTATTGGATTTAGCTTCAAAAAATGATTTCATAAAAGGTGTTGTCGGCTGGATAGATTTGAGAAATGAAAATATTGAAGAACGTCTACAATTCTTTTCTAATAAAAAAAAACTAAAAGGATTTAGACATGTTGTTCAAGGCGAACCAGATGATTTTATGTTTGGAGAGGAATTCAGAAGAGGAATTCAAGCTTTAAAACCATTCGATTATACGTACGATATTTTAATTTTCGAACGTCAATTACCCGCTGCAATTAGTTTGGTAAAAGACTTCCCAAATCAGCGATTTGTGATTGATCATATTGCAAAACCAGATATCAAATCAGGAAGTATTGATTCTTGGAAAAAAGGAATTGAAGAAATCGCAAAATACGATAATGTTTACTGCAAAATCTCAGGAATGGTAACAGAAGCCGACTGGAAAAATTGGAAACCTGAAGATTTAAAACCGTATTTAGATGTAATTTTTGAAAATTTCTCGATAGATAAATTAATGTACGGTTCAGATTGGCCAGTTTTAAACGTTGCTTCCGATTATAATGAAGTGGTAAAAACTTTAGAAGATTATATTGCTGAATTTTCAATCGAAGACCAAAATAAAATTTGGTTTGAAAATGCTAAAACATTTTATAAAATATAGTTTTTTTGAACCATATAAGTGATATAAGTTCAATTTAGCTGTTCTAATTAGTTCTCGCAAAGACGCCAAGTCGCAAAGTTTTATTTTCTTAGCGACTTGGCGGCTTTGCGAGATTTTTTATTCGCATTTAATTAAATGAACTTATATCACTTATATGGTTAAAAAATTAAAACTTCACTGCTTTCTTAGGAACATCTTTTCCGATTGTAGTAGTTTTCGATAAACCACTCAAATCAATATTTTTACTTGCTCCACCATCAATTGTAATGGTATTTGATGAACCAGAATTAAATTCTACACTCTTCAAAGAAAGGTTTTGAACATTGTATATTTCAAATGCATTTTTAGCTTCGATATCTAATTTTACATTGTTGATTTTAATTCCGTTAGCATCAATTATGGAAAAACCTTTTTTTGATTTTGAGATCAAGTTTGAAATCTCAATATTTTCCAAATTCATTTCAGGAAGACCTTGTAAAAACACAGCTTGCTGAGCGCCTCTGATCGTAATATTTTTGATTGAAATATTTTTAAACTGGGGCGTTTCTTCGTTTACAGGAACCAATTTTGTAGTTACCGTATTTCCCCCTTCAGCCAAAGTTTCAGCGATTGATTTCCCTCCATAATACAAATCAAAAGAAATAGCTTGAGACGGAATATCAGTCATATAAACATCAGAAATAAAAATATTTTCTACAACACCGCCGCGTCCGCGTGTGCTTTTGAAACGAAGTCCAACATCAGTTCCCATAAAAGTACAGTTTGAAACGTGCAGATTTTTTACACCTCCAGACATTTCGCTTCCTACTGTAACACCTCCGTGACCGTGATAAACGATATTGTTTTTTACGATGATATTTTCGCAAGGAACACCTCTGTCGCGTCCGTCTTTGTCTTTTCCAGATTTAATGCAAATTGCATCGTCACCAACATCAAAACTTGAATTTTCTATGACAACGTTTTTGCAAGATTCAACATCAAGTCCATCACCATTTTGAGAAAACCACGGATTACGAACTGTTATATTTCGAACAATTAGATCTTCAATTAATAAAGGATGAATATTCCAAGCAGGAGAATTTTGAAAAACTGGTCCGTCAAACATAACTCGTTTACTGTTTTGAATGCTCACTAAAACCGGGCGAAGAAAATCGTGAATTGCTTCAAAATCTTCTTTAGTTTTCAAATCAGGACGTACGTTTTGATCTGCGCCTTTTGCACCTTTTAAATATTGTTCTGAAGGATACCAGTTGTCTTTCTTTTCGTTTAAAACTCCGCCAGAAGCCACAAATTTCTTCCATTGTTCATCTGTCAATTTGCTCTTTTTAACTTGTCTCCAAGCTTCGCCAGAACCATCCCAAACGCCATTTCCAGTAAAAGCTACGTTCTCTAGGTTTTTACCGTAAATAGGAGAGATACAACGCCAAGTATTTAAACCTTCAAAACTAGTTTCGATAATTGGATATAAAGTTTTGTCTGTAGAAAATTTGATCAAAGCTCCTGTTTGAGCGTGAAGTTCAATATTGCTTTTCAAAATAATCGGACCTGTAAGCCAAATTCCAGGTGGAATAATTAATTTTCCGCCTCCCTTTTTAGTAAGAGCATCAATCGCATCTGCAAAAGCTTTGGTGTTTAAAACATAACCACCATTTACTGCTCCGAAATCTTTTAGATTTACTGTGTTAGAAGGAATTACGGGCTCGTTAACTTTTGGCATTTTGAATTCGACATTGGCATAAGTATCGTAAGATGTGCTTTGAGCATTAGCATTTTGTAAACTCATACAAAGGATAATTGCCATTGCAAGAGAAAAAAGATTTAATCGGTTGGTTTTCATTGTTAGTAATTTTTTGGTGTTATTTTTATAGATGTGAAAAATTACTTCTCACATAAATAATAATATTTAAATGTAATCGATTACACAAATCTATTAAAAAAGTTTAAAAGATAGCCACGAATTCACGAATTTTCTTTTTAATACTTTATCTAAAAAATATTATTCGAATTAATTCAAATAAATAATACCAAAGATTTTAAAAATAAATTCGTGAATTCGTGGCTATAAAACCAACTAAACAGGAGGGTACAGGATACATATAACTTTATGTTCAAGTAAATTGGACGAATTATTTGGCAAAAGTGTTAAAAATACATTTATTTGTAAATTATATACGCTTAAAATTGACTGCCTCATAATTTTTACCCAGAAAAAAATCAAAATATTAAATAATGCGTTTGAATTCATTTACTAAAATCCTGAGCTTCTTTTTAATCCTCTGCGTTTCATTTTCTATGAGCGCGGCTGAAATTTGGGTTTCCCCGAAAGGGAGCGACAAAAATTCAGGGACAAAAGAAAGTCCGTTGGCAACGGTTCATATGGCAATGAGAAAAGCTAGAGAACTACGTCGTTTAAAAGATTCCTCTATAAAAGACGGTATTCGTATCATTATAATGGGTGGAACGTATTATTTGAATGAACCTCTGTTTGTTAGACCTGAAGATTCTGGAACAGCAGACAGTCCAACTACAATTGAAGCTGATGTAAATGCAAAACCAATCATTAGCGGTGGAATCGAAATCAAAAACTGGACAAAATCGACAACTATTATCAACGGACTTAAAAAAGGTTCGGTTTGGGTTGCTGATGCTCCTAAAAAAGCAGGAAGTATTATTGATTACAGACAATTATGGGTAAATGGTAAAAAAGCTGTGAGAGCCAAAAATACTGCTGGAACCACAATGGAGCGTATTCTATCATGGAATCACGAAGAGCAAACGTGTTGGATTCCGTTTAAAGATAAGTCGGTGAAGTATGAGCCGGGAATGGAAATGTTTATTGTGCAATGGTGGTCGAATGCCAACTTGCGTATCAAAAATATTGAAGTACAAAAAGACAGTGCGAAACTTTCGTTTGAAGAACCAGAAAGCCGTATTCAGAGCGAGCACCCGTGGCCGGCACCATGGATTTCTAAAAACAACGGAAATTCAGCTTACTTCTTAAACAATGCTTTTTCACTTTTAAACGAACCCGGAGAATGGTATTTAGATAAGAAAAATGCTAAAATCTATTATATTCCAAGAGCTGGTGAAGAGATTAATTCAGTTACAGTTACTGCTCCGGTTTTAGAAAATTTAGTTGAAGTAAAAGGAACAATCGATTCTCCTGTGCATCATTTTAGATTTAAAGGAATTTCGTTTCAATACAGCAACTGGCTTCGTCCTTCACAGCAAGGTCATGTGCCGTTGCAATCTGGTTTGTATTTGTTAGACGCTTACAAATTGAAACAACCAGGAACTCCAAATCAGGCGAATTTAGAAAATCAGGCTTGGGTGGGAAGACCTCGTGCAGCGGTTGAAGTTAATTATTCAAATAACATTCAGTTTGAATCTTGTCGTTTTGAGCATTTGGCATCGACTGGTTTAGATTTAAATAAAGGAACAAATCACAATACCGTAAAAGGAAATTTATTTAAAGATATTGGCGGAAGTGCTATCAATGTCGGCATTTTCTCTGAAGAAGCTTTTGAAGCGCATTTGCCTTTAATTATAAAAGACGAAAGAGAAATGTGTTCGGATGAAGTAATTGCTGATAACTTAATCACAAACGTAACCAATGAAGATTGGGGAACTTTGGGAATCAGTGCTGGTTTTGTTAGAAATATTACGATTGAACACAACGAAATTTCAGATGTATCGTATTCTGGTATGGCAATGGGCTGGGGTTGGACGCATACGCCAAATGTGATGCAGAACAACAAAATTTTAGGAAATAAAATTCATCATTACGCGAAACATTTACATGATGTAGCGGGAATCTACACACTTTCTGCACAGCCAGGAAGCCGAATTGAAGAAAATTATATTGATAAAGTTTACAACAGTCCGTATGCGCACGATCCGTTTTTATGGTTGTATTTATATACGGATGAAGGAAGTGAAGGTTTTACGATTAAAAACAACTGGATTGCCGAAAAGAAAATCCTAAAAAACCATAACGGTCCAAAAGGAAATATTTGGGAACACAATGATCCTTATGTAAGTACGAAAATTAAAGATGCTGCCGGAATTAGAGCGCCTTATAAAGATTTAGAAAAAGAAGTCGTAATCGACGAAAAATGGGGATTGCAGGAAATGCCAAAACCATACGCAATAGAATTGATTGGTTCTGATTTTGACATCGAAAAAATCAAATCGACTTTAGTTGGATTCAGAATTGTTGGTCAGGAATTGTACCAATGGAAAAATCATTTGGTAATTTATGGAAAAATGAATCAGCCAGAAAGAACGAAGCGAAAACTGGCGGGCGCTTTTCCTTCTTTAGAAATAAAAATCTATGAAGATCTGGTTTACGATTTCCAAAACTTTGAAAGATGTAAAGATTCTAAACCTGCGTCAGATTGGGAAAATGTAGTTTTGACAGCCAATCTTCCTGCTGATGAAAAAGGGCAAAAAGAATACGTAGAATATCACAAAACGCAATTCGAAAAATGGCCAGAAGTAGCAAAAGGTTTCTGTAATGCCGATTTCCAGCAATTGCAGGTTTTCAAAAAAGACAGACAATTAATCTTGGTAATCAGTATTCCGAAAGGCGAAAATTTGGATAAACTAAATCCAAAAACAACACAAAACAATCCTCGCGTAGACGATTGGAATGCTTTAATGAAAAAATACCAAAGCGGAATCGATGGCACAAAACCAAACGAAACTTGGATTTTCTTAAACAAAGTAGAAGTAGAAGCAAAAAAATAAAAAGATAGCCACGACCCGAGCGATAGCGAACAGGCGAAGCAATTCACGAATTTTCTTTTTTAAAATCTTTGCGATTATTCTTTCGAATTAATTCGAATAATATTAGATAAAGTATATAAAAAGAAAATTCGTGAATTCGTGGCAAAAAAAAAACTAACAATCTAAAATAACTAACCCCATGTTAAAAATAGCCATTCTAGGACTTGGAGAAGGACGTAGCACAATGTCGGCGGCTTTAGAAAGTTCAAAATTAGAACTTGTAAAAGTGTGCGACAGAAGTGAAGAAATCTGCAAGCAGAGAGCCAAAGAATTCGATTTTCATTCGTACACAACCAATTACGATGATTTACTAAACGACGCATCAATTGATATTATCGCGATTTATACGCCAGATCATTTGCACGCACAACACGTAAAACAGGCATTATTGCATGGAAAACATGTCGTTTGTACAAAACCGTTTATCGATGATCTTTCAGATGCAAAAGAATTGTTAGAACTAAGCAAATCAACAGGAAAAAAGGTTTTTATCGGGCAAAGTTCACGTTTCTTCGAACCAGCAAAAAGACAAAGAGCAGATTACGAAGCAGGATTAATTGGCGATTTAATTACCATTGAAGCACAATACCACGCTGATCACAGATGGTTTTTAAAGAAAGAATGGTCTTTATTACAGTCATTTAAATGGTTGTACGGAGGTTTGAGCCATCCTGTAGATTTCATAAGATGGTATTTGCCAAACATTCAGGAAGTAATGGGTTACGGAATGATCAGCGCTAACGGACAATCGGCAGGATTGAAAAATGAAGATACAATGCACTTTATTTTCAAAGCGACTGATGGAAGAATTGCCCGTGTGAGTGGTGTTTATACTTCGCCAACTCAGCCAGCGCAACGTGACAGCGGGATGAGTACCATTTTAAGAGCAACAGAAGGAGCAAGCCAAGCCGATTATCACGAATTGCGTTATGCAGTTACCGATAAAACAGGTGAGGAAAAAGTAGTGACTTGGGGCGACAGCACTTTAAAATATTATTTCCGTTTTGAGGGACAAAGTCATCACGGCGGAGAATATCAGAATTATTTAGAATATTTTGTAGACAGTATCGAACAGAATTTCGAAGCGTATCCAAACATGGAAGAAGGAATTGGAACCGTAGCTTTATTACAAGCAATGGACAAATCGCTGCAAACTGGAATGCCGGTTAAAATTGCCGATATTCTTAACGAATACGGACTATGAACAGTATCTACGATAAATTAACGACACTTGATTTTGTAATTGTGGCTGGTTATTTAGTCGCATTATTAATCATTGGTTATGTGGTAAGTGTCAAGCAGCGAAAGAAAGACGAAACGCTTTTCTTGGCTGGAAATTCATTAAACTGGTACAGCATCGGGTTTAACATGTGGGGAACCAATGTGGGGCCGTCGTCTTTATTAGCCTTTGCCAGTATTGGTTATGCAACAGGAATTGTAGCAGGAAATTTCGAATGGTACGCCTTTGTTTTTTTACTGCTTTTGGCGATGGTTTTTGCACCGCGTTATATTGCGAGTAAAGTAAGCACAATGCCCGAATATATGGGAAAACGCTACGGCGACAGTACTCAAAACATTTTAGCTTGGTACGCTTTGGTAAAAATCTTGGTGAGCTGGTTGTCTTTGGGATTATTCAGCGGAGGCGTTTTAGTGCGTCAGATTCTGGGAATTCCGATGTGGCAGAGCGTTACCGTCTTAGTAATTTTCTCAGGAATTTTTACTTTTGCAGGAGGATTAAAAGCGATTGCTAAAGTCAATGTTTTTCAAATGATTCTGTTGATTGTGGTTTCATTAACGCTTTCGTATTTAGGGTTGCAAAAGGTTGGCGGAATTGAAGCTTTAGCAGCAAAAACACCTTCTAATTTTTGGAATTTAGTTCGTCCTTCAGATGATACAAGTTATCCGTGGCCAGCTATTTTATTAGGATATCCAGTTGCTGCAGTTGCTTTTTTCTGTACCGATCAATCGATGGTTCAGAGCGTTTTAGGAGCAAAAAATTTAGAACAAGGACAACTTGGAGTTAACTTTATTGGTTGGCTGAAAGTTATGGCGCTTCCGTTATTTATTTTACCTGGAATTTTATGCTACGCTTTATATCCAGAATTAGGAAGCAACTCCGATTTGGCTTATATGACGATGGTTACAAACCTTTTCCCAAGTGGAATGAACGGATTGGTAATCTGTGTAATGATTGCGGTTTTGGTAGGAACAATTGGTTCTTCGTTGAATGCTTTGAGTACCGTTTTTACGAATGATATTTATGTAAAGAAAATCAACCCGACAGCGACTATTAAAGATCAAATTAGAATTGGTCGTTTAACGATTGCTGCAGGATGTGTATTTGCGATTTTGATAGCCGTTGCGATTGACAACATCAAAGGACAGAACTTATTCAACATTTTTCAGGCGGTTTTAGGTTTCTTGGCGCCTTCATTATCTGTTGTTTTCCTTTTGAGTGTTTTCTGGAAACGCACCACTAAAAAAGCTGTAAATGCAACGCTTTCTTGGGGTTCTGCTTTTAGTTTATTTGTTGGAGTTTTATATTTATGGATTTTCCCAGCCGATAAATACCCAGTTTGGCCTCACTTTTTATTGATTTCGTTTTACATTTTTGCTGTGCTTTTAATTGCTGCAGTGCTAATTTCGTTAACCGATAAAAATCCTGAGGTTAATGTTTCAGATGAAACTGATATTCCTAAAACTAGTAAGAAAGTCAAGTTGTTGTTTGGATTGTTAGGATTGGTGATTTTGGCTTTGTATTTGGTTTTTAATGGGAATTAGGTAATTCAATAAAAACATAATAATAAAAAACGCTTCTTTATTTGAAGCGTTTTTTTACACCTCAATAATTAGGAAATAAAGTTTTCAAAAATATTTTTTAAATCAATTATATTTGATAGAAACTTTGTAGACTTTTTAATTGAGTGTTCAAGATTTTATTGCAAAATAAATTAACCACTATAAACCAAAAACGATATGGATCATTCAATAGAAAATTTGATTGACAATATTTACAATTCAAAGACAAAACAATATTTTCAAGAAGTTGTTCAAACTTATTATTCTAATTGTTTTAGATCTTCAATTGTAATGCTTTACTCAGTTGTTATATGCGATTTAATTTTTAAACTTGAAGATTTACGTGATATTTATAATGATTCGACAGCAAAAAAAATATTGTTAGAAATAGAAGTATTACAAAAGGAAAACCCAAGATCTCCTGATTGGGAGAATAAGTTAATTGAAATGATTCAATCTCGGACTAAATTATTAGAAATACCCGATCTTGAAAGTATAAATCAACTCCATAAGCATAGACATCTTTCAGCTCATCCTGTTCTAAATCAAACTTCTATTTTATATCAACCAAATAAAGAAACGGTTAAAGCTCATATTAAAAATATTCTGGAGGGTGTTCTAACAAAACCACCAATTTTTTCTGCAAGAATATTTCAGGATTTAATTGTTGATTTGGCAACAAATAAGGATAGGTTTGTAACGGATGATGAATTAAGTAGATTTCTTAATGCAAAATATTTTAAAGGCTTAAGAATGGAAACTTTCAAAGATATATTTAAAAAACTTTGGAAATTTGTTTTTAAACTTGAGAACGACGAGGCTGATCAAAATAGAGAGATTAATTTTAAAACTTTAGAAATTATATTTAGAAAAAATCAACCTAACATACTTGAGATGTTAAGGACAGAAGAAACTCATTTTAATGAAATTACGCCAGGTATATGCACAGATCATTTTTTTAATCTTTTGTTTAGAAATCCAAAAATATATCCAGTTTTAAGTGAACTTAATAAACAAAATATAGGAATTGAAATTTTAGCATCACAAGAATATAAATTAATGAGCTGGTTTGTATATGATTCATTTGATGATTATGCTATTAATATAATATCTGCCTTTGATGATAGTCCTAGATTTTTTATCAGTGATAATAAATATTTAAATATTTTAAATTTATATAAAGAATTTGATAAAAAAACGGAATTTATTAATTTGTTGAATTTGATTTATTTTAAAAGTAATTCTTTTGATTCAGCAGATTATAACTATCGACGTCTAGAAAGTTTTCTTAGTGATTATTCAGCCGATCAACTTATTCGTTTATTAGAAATTGTAAATAGCAACGGACAAATATCCGGCAGAGGTCAAGCTGTTTATTCTAATAGGATGATAAAAGAAGAGTGTGAAAAAAAATTACCAGCTGATTTTGATTACAGAAAATATTATCATTTTAGAACATAATTTACTTCCCAGTCGAAACCAGCAACTCCCGAATATCAACCTTCAAATATTTGGCAACCTCATAAAGTGTTTCAATAGAAGGCTGATATTCATTAGTACACCAACGCGAAACAGTAGCTACCGTTTTACCTAAATGGTTAGCTAATTCCTTACTACTTCTGTTGTTTTCAACTAAAACAACTTTTATTCTATTTAACCTAAGTTTCGACACAATGATGATTTATTGCTATATTATGCAAATATGATGCATTTTAAATATAATTAAAAATTATAAAAAAGTTAATCAAAAGCATCATGAAATTATAATTTGATGATATTTAATTATTATTTGTGATAAAATTATTACTATTTTTGTTTCTGTGAAAAAATAATGAGATGAAACAATCAGCAAAAAGGCAATTAAAAATTCATAGAAAATACATTTCAAGATCGTATAGTCGTTATGTGATATTTCCTGAAATTCGTCTTTGCGGAAAATGGCTTCAGGAAATCGGTTTTAATTGCGGGAAGTCCGTTACGGTTGAACAGGAGAAGAATAAAATTGTTATCACATTAAATAACGAATCAGAATAAAATCAGGCATTCAAACATAGCCCAAGGTTTCAACATTGGGAAACGTATTATTGCGGATTTACATTACGCTCCCAAGGTTGATACCTTGGGCAATGTTCTGAAAAGGATTATAAATAAAAAACACATAGCTTCTAATCTAGAAAACTATGTGTTTTATTAATAAAGAATTGCCTTTTTCAGACAATCTAAATACTATGTTTCTATGTGTTTAGAAAAAAAGAAAAATTATTTCTCAGTCTTTTTTCTTCCTTCAATATTCGGTAAAAAACCAGTGATAATACCGATCAAAGGCAGGAACGCACAAATTTTAAATACATATTCTATACTCGTTGCATCGGCGATTTTTCCTAAAACAGCAGAACCCAATCCGCCCATTCCGAAAGCAAATCCGAAGAAAAGACCCGCTACTAAACCAACTTTTCCTGGCATTAATTCAGTTGCGTAAACTAAAATTGCAGAGAAAGCAGAAGAAAGAATCAAACCGATAATTACAGATAAAGTTCCAACCCAGAATAAAGAAACGTAAGGCAATATTAACGTAAATGGAGCAACTCCAAGAATAGAAACCCAGATTACATATTTTCTTCCGAAACGGTCACCAATTGGTCCTCCAATTAAAGTTCCTGCTGCAACAGCTCCAGAGAACAAGAATAAATATACTTGCGATTGTTGAATTGAAATATGGAATTTATCAATCAAAAAGAAAGTGTAATAACTCGTAATACTACTCATGTAGAAGTATTTAGAGAAAATTAAAACTAATAGAATTACTAATGAAACAATCACACGGTTTTTAGATAAATGGTGTGTTTCAATTTTCATTGCAGATTTATTAGCCATTCTCTCAGATAAATGATCTGTGTACCAAATTGCAATTTTATACAAAGCAAAAATTCCAATTAAAGCGATAATACAAAACCAAGCCACATAACTTTGTCCGTTCGGAATAATGATAAAAGCCGCCAATAAAGGTCCGATCGCACTTCCTGCGTTTCCTCCTAATTGAAAAATAGATTGCGCCAACCCTTTTTTACCGCCCGATGCCAAATGCGCTACACGCGAAGATTCTGGGTGAAAAATCGAAGATCCAATTCCGATTAAACTTACTGACATTAAAAGGAAAGTAAAATTCGTAGCAATTGAGACTAGGAATAATCCGGTCATTGTAAAACACATTCCAATAATTAATGAATATGGTTTAGAATTTTTGTCGGTATACATTCCTACAAACGGCTGCAGGATTGAAGCTACGATTTGGTATGTAAAAGTGATGATTCCGATTTGCGTAAAGCTCAGTCCGAAATTGTCTTTGATAAGTGGATAAATCGACGGAACAATAGCCTGTAAAAGATCATTAATTAAATGCGAAAAGCTGATTATAAAAAGTATCGAATACGTCGTTTTTTTAATTACTTCTGGTTGTACTTTAACGGTTTCCATGAGTGTTTTTTAGGTTAATGGTATTTTTAAAAATTACAGCTGTATTAATTTTTTACAAAATTGAAATAAATAAGAATGTCAAAATTGCTATATTTGGACAATGAATAGTCAATATCGGACATATAGAGTTGCAACGGATTTTGGATACAAAGTAGATTCCTCAATCCCAGTTGTTGGTTATACTGAAATGGTAACCAACGAAATGTGTATTTCACACTCTCATCCAAGAGGGCAATTAATCTATGCAACGCGCGGTGTAATGAATGTTGTAGTAGGCAATAATATTTGGGTTGTTAATCCGCTTCAGGGCTTGTGGCTTCCGGGTGGAGTAGAGCATCAGGTTACTTTTCAGAAAGATGTAAATTATTATAGCGTTTTTATTGATCCGTCTGCAATGGAAGGATTGCCAGAAAATAGTTTTTCATTTGATATTCCGATGTTTTTAAAACAATTGGTTTTCAAAATCATTTCTTTCGGAACAAGCGGAAACTTAACAGATTCACAACGACGAATTATTGCCGTTTTTCTAGACGAATTGGCTTTAATAATGCCAAGCGCCACTTTTTTACCCACTACAAATGATGAAAGATTGCAGAAAGTAGTTGAGCTTTTAATGAGTGATGTTTCGAGCAAACAAACGATTGATTATTACGCCGAACTTTCTTTTATGAGCAGTAGAACTTTGTCACGCTTATTCATAAAAGAATTAGGAATGAATTTCAGCGATTGGCGAACCCGAATGAAATTATTGGAAGCCATAAAAAGATTAGGCGAGAAACAATCCATCAAAGAAATCGCTTTAGATTTAGGTTATGAAACAGCCAGTGCCTTTATTTTTATGTTTAAGAAACATTTAGGCACAACGCCTTCTAATTATATTTTAGAAGATGAAAATGAATCTGATAAAATGATTGCTTAGATTATAAATCCGTTTCATCAGCGTCCCATAAAAAATCGAGACATCATTTTTTTTAATACTAAAAAAGTGATACCTCATAATTTTTCCCTTAAAAAATTATCAAAAAGTAGTGTTTTTTATGAAATAGCAGGATAGTACAGGTTGTGAAATGTAAAGATAACACTTATCTTTAGTCCCAAAATACACTTACTATGCTAAACCGCTTTTCCATTTTTAAACTTTTATTGGTTCTTATTATTTTCTGTCCTTCCGATTCCTTGTTTGCTCAAGAGAAATCAAAAGAAGCGACATGGATTTGGTATCCAGGCGATTTCGAAGTTTGGTTAAGCAATAAAATGCAAGTAAGACGTACAGAACGCGAAGCAGTTTTTCCGCCGCTTTGGCAATATTATAGTCCGTATGCTTTGGTAACTTTTCAAACCGAAGTAGATATTCCAAAACCAGACGAAGTAAAAATCTTCTCTGAAGGACCTTTTCAATTACTTTTAGATGGCGTTCAAATTTACGGACAGCCAAAATCAATAACAGTTCCAGCTGGAAAACACAAAATTTCATTTAAAGTTTACAATCAAGAAGTTTTGCCAGCAATTTATATTTCTGGAAAATATGTGAAATCTGATGCTTCTTGGAAAGTAACCAACGAAGATAAACTTTGGATTGACGAAGCTGGAAAAGCACAGCAATCTGGCACGCCTTGGGTTCCTGTTGGTTCTTGGAATTTTAATTCGCCAGAAAGTAAACCTTCTGAATTTAAATTAACTACAAAACCTTTAAGTGCTAAAAAAACAGAAAAAATAGCTGGTGGTGAATTAGTAGATTTCGGAAAAGAAACTTTTGGTTATATCAAAATTCACGGTTTAAAAGGAAAAGGCAAAGTAGCGCTTTATTATGGTGAATCTCGTGAAGAAGCTTTGGATTCTGCCAAATGTGAAACTTTAGATCATTTAACTTTTGATGGAAAACAGACAGAAACTTACACACACGATGGATCAAAAGCATTCAGATATGTTCAAGTACAGGCAGATGCAGGCGTAAAATACGATTCGATTTCGATGCTGTATGAATATTTACCATTAGACTATCGTGGGGCATTCAAATCTTCAGATCAATTGTTGAATAAAATTTGGGATGTGTCGGCTTACACGATGCATTTAACTTCTCGTGAATTTTTTATTGACGGAATCAAACGCGACCGTTGGGTTTGGTCTGGAGACGCTTATCAAAGTTATTTAATGAATTATTATTTATTCTTTGATTCGCCTTCTGTAGAACGAACGATGTCAGCGCTTCGCGGAAAAGATCCTGTAACGGCTCACGTTAATATCATTATGGATTATTCGCTATATTGGTTTGTGGGTGTTTACGATTACTACTTGCACACAGGAGATACGAAATTCATCAAAACATACTATCCAAGAATGAAATCGCTGATGGATTTCTGTTTAGAAAGAAGAAACAAAAACGGATTCCTAGAACCATTAGAAGGTGACTGGGTTTTCATTGATTGGGCAGATGGACTGCCAAAAACAGGCGAAGTTAGTTTTGAGCAAATGCTTTTGGCAAGAAGTTTAGAAGCTATGGCTGTAAGTGCTGAAATCGCTGGTAAAAATGATGACCAAAAACAATATCAAAAATTAGCTGCTGATTTAAAAACTAGCTTATTTGATGTCTTTTGGGATAAAAAAGAAAACGTAATGAAGCACCAGCGTATCGATGGAAAAATGCAAAATATTGTAACTAGATATGCTAATATGTTCGGTATTTTCTTCAATTATTTTACGGAAGAACAAAAACAAAGTGTAAAAAATAAGGTATTATTAAATAAAGATGTTCTTCAAATCACAACACCATACATGCGTTTTTATGAGTTGGAAGCCTTATGTGCGATGGATGAACAGAAATTTGTTTTAAATGAAATTCGCGATTATTGGGGCGGCATGTTAAATCTTGGAGCAACATCATTCTGGGAAAAATACGATCCAAAACAAACCGGAAAAGGCCATTTAGAAATGTATGGTCGTCCTTACGGAAAAAGCCTTTGCCACGCTTGGGGAGCAAGTCCAATTTATTTATTAGGAAAATATTATTTAGGTGTAAAACCAACAGCTCCAGGATATTCAGAATATGAAATCAAACCAAATTTAGGAGGTTTAAAATGGATGGAAGGAAAAGTGCCAACACCAAACGGAGAAGTTGCCGTGTATTGCAGTACCAAAGAAATTAAAGTAAAAGCAGGCGAAGGAGAAGGAAAATTAATTTTCAAAAGCGCAAGCAAACCCAAAACAAACTCAGGAACAATTACAGAATTAGCAAAAAATAAATATCAGCTTATTGTAAAACCGAATGTGGAGTATATAGTGAATTATAAAGCGATTTAATTTCTTAGTGATTAGCTCTTAGTAATTAGTGATTAGCGCATAGTTTATAACGTTCAGTTTGTCATTTCGAGGAACGATAAATCACACTCGTAACCACAAAGATTATCACGCTAGTTTTGTCATTTCGACGAAGGAGAAATCTCCGCGACAATATTCGACAAAGAGAAGAAATACTTTGTAGAGCTTCTTGCGGAGATTTCTCCTTCGTCGAAATGACAAGATTGTGGAAATGCTGAAATTAATAAAAAATAAAAACCAATGTTTTCAAAAAGTAAAAAATACAATTTCAAATTAAAAACGGCCATTTTCTTTGCGCTGGCATTCTGCATTCAAGTTACAGCACAAAACGCTTGGAAACCAGCTTCATTTGAAATCGTAAAATCCAACTACAAAACTTTCAAAACCACTCAATACGCTCATGTTTTTTCAGGAAGCAAACACAATATTGTTCGTTTAGCTCCAGAATTGCAAGGATTGACAGGAATTGAACTTCCTTTAGATAAATATAAAAACGGAACAAATGCTCCTTTACAATTAAAGTTTAAAGAACCTGTAACGGTTTTGGTTGGTGTTTTTCAGGATAAAAATGCTGAATATCTTCAATCTGAGAATCTTAAAGATGCGAAATTAATTTTAGAAAATGGAGTTACCATTACAGGATTACCTCCAGTAAATGTTTATGCGCTTTCTTTTTCAAAAGGAACTCAAACTATAAATCCACAAGGAAAAGGATTATTTGCCATTTTAGGAGTTGTAAAAGCTTCTGAAAATTTAAAATCAAGAAACGCCGAATTACCAGATGGAAAACTTTGGAATCCAACTTTTATTGTAGAAGGATTCTCAGATGAAAAACCGCTTTTTGAAGTTATTGGTGGAGAAAATAAACCCGTTATTGATGAAGGAATGTCTGGAACTGAAGGAATCCAAGGAGGTTTTGAAGGTGGACGCGTGGTAAAAGTGGGCGATACGTATCATATGTTTCCAACAGAAAGAGCGGGTGAAAAAGGCGTTGATTACTATTATGATCGTGTAAAAACTAAAATCGGACATTGGACAAGTAAAGATGCCATTCATTGGAAAAGAGAATCAACAATCTATCAAGCAAGCGGAACTTACGCTGTAACAGAAGACGATAATCCAATGAACGATCGTCGCGCTGCAATTTGGTCGTATATGCCTGTTTTTAATGAAAAAGCAAACAAATGGTACGGCTATTATTTGGCGTATACTGTAAGTAAAGAAATAGAACCAAATCACTCATTCGGAAGAATTTGGCGTTGTGAATCGATGGTAGAAGGAATGGAGGGAATCGGTGGTCCGTATAAAGATATGGGAATTATTATGGAACCAGGATTAGATTCTCAACCTTGGGAAGGACGTCAAGGTGTTGCTTCTTTTTTTCCATACCAAGTTGGCGACAAATATTTCGGATTTTATAGCGGGGCTTATCCGTTTAATTCTTGGGCAGACTATCCAAAGAAATCAGGAAAAGGATGGTTTGTAGCTTTAGCCGAATCCAAAAGTTTAGAAGGCCCTTGGTTGAGAATGAACAAAGGTTTGGAACCAATTAAAACAATGCATCCGCTTTTTGTTGAAAATCCAATTGTGAGCCAATTACCAAACGGATTGTATATCGCAATTTTCGACGGAGGTCCAGACGGTTGGGGACATCATTTACCTAACATGATTGCGTATTCATTATCAGCAGACGGTGTTAATTGGGCAGAAGCACATTATTTGCCAATCGAAACCAAAGTAGATAAATGGTGGGATATTATGAGAACTCCACTTTGCCTAATCCCAGAAGGAAACGACGTTTATACCATAGTTTATAATGCAATCGATTTAAAAAGAAGATTTCATCCAACAGGAATGGTAAAAGTAAAATTGAATAAAGATGTGATGGAATCGAAGTTGAAAGAATTGAAGAAGTAAGAGACGGGATAGAAGAAAGAAGCAAGAGGCAAGATTTTTAGAATATGAAAGAAAAAACT
>NZ_JBHNPP010000023.1:0-78842 GCF_042436695.1 Flavobacterium sp. HJSW_4 | reverse complement strand
GATTTTTTGACTTGCTTCGATTACGTTTGGATAAATTCCGGCTGCAACAGCTGCGTAAATTGCCGCACCTAAAGCAGGAGTTTGATCTGAAGCCGCCACTTTAATTGGCTTGTTTAAAACGTTAGCCAAAGTCTGCATGATGAAAGGCGATTTACGAGCAACACCACCGATTCCGATTACGCTGTCGATTTTCACGCCTTCTTCTTCAAAACGATCTACAATTTTCTTCGCTCCAAAACAGATTGCGTTTACTAAAGCTTTGAAAATATGAGGTGCTTTTGTTCCTAATGATAAATTTGAAATCGCGCTCTTTACTTCCTGATTTGCATCTGGAGTTCTTCGCCCGTTGATCCAGTCTAAAGCAATTGGAAGACTTTCTGAAACCGGAATTTTCTCTGCTTCTTTCGTTAATTCAACAATTAATTTATCGCTGAATTCTTCTCTTAATTGTTCTTTTTGAGCATCATTTAAAGTTGATGAAGAAGCTAATAAATGTTCTGTCGGCCACATTAGCAATTCTTTGTACCAAGCCAATAAATCACCAAAAGCTGATTGTCCTGCTTCCAAACCAATAAATCCTGGAATTACAGATCCATCAACTTGACCGCAGATTCCGCGAACGGTTTTGGTACCCACTTCATCATAAGAACCGACCAAAATATCGCAAGTTGAAGTTCCCATAACGCGAACTAAAGTGTTTTCTTCGATTTTAGCTCCAACTGCACCAGAATGCGCGTCGAAAGTTCCAACAGCAATTATAGTTTCTGTCGAAAGTCCTAAACGATCTGCCCATTCTTTGCTCAATTTTCCAGCAACTAAATCTGAAGTATAAGTTTCATCATATAAATTGCCACGCAAAGTCGCTAAATACGGATGTAATTTTTCTAAGAATTCAACCGGAGGTAATCCGTTCCAGTCTGCATGCCACATCGCTTTGTGACCAGCTGCGCAACGGCTTCTTTTGAAGGTTTTTAAATCTTTATCTTCAATTAACAAATACGTCATTAAATCGCAGTGCTCCATCCAAGTGTGTGCTGCATTTCTAACGGCTTCATCTTGTCTAGCAATGTGAAGGATTTTTGCCCAAAACCACTCAGAAGAATAAATTCCTCCAACATATTTTGTTACGTCTTCTCCGCCCCAGCTTACTGCCAGTTCGTTGATTTCGTTTGCTTCATTTATAGAAGTATGATCTTTCCATAAAACCATCATCGCATTTGGATTTTCTTCAAAACCTTTTGTCAATGCTAATGGCGTTCCGTCTGCAGTAACTGGAACTGGAGAAGATCCTGTTGTGTCAATACAAATACCGCGAACCAATGCAGGATCAACTTTACTTTCTTTTACAACATTTTGAATTGTAGTTTCTAATCCTTCGATATGATCCAAAGGATTCTGGCGAAATTGGTTTATAGAGGCGTCACAATATTGTTTGTTTTTCCATCTTTTGTAATGAGAAACATTCGATGCCAGCTCCTGCCCATTTTCTGTATCAATAAGCACCGCACGAACAGAATCTGTTCCGTAGTCCAATCCTATTACATAATTTTTCATTCGTATTTTATTTTTAAAATATTGACAAATATAATTATTAAAAATTTATAAGTGTACAAAAAACACTTAATAAAATTCTGCTCCTTAATTTTTACAAAAAATGCATCAAAACAAAGATTTAAGTTCAAAACAAAAAATAAATGTCAATGTTACATTTATAATGTTGCGATTATTTCATCTTAATCTTCAAAACAGTCGCAGAGTTAGCTGGAAAATCTTAGTCAGCTTAGTTAAATTCGAATATTGGTGTGCCGTTTTTATCAAATTTTAATTTCATCATTCTCGCATGACGATTAGGATCATATAACGGATCTGCAATAATTTCTTTCAGCGGTCTTTTATCTGTCGCAGGCACAACTTTCGGATCGCCAACCGCTTTTTCGTAATCCCTTGCATGATAAATTACTAATGGTTCTCCGTTTTCATCTACTGTAAATGAGTTATGTCCTGGTCCATAAATATGTTTTGCTTCATTGGTTTTTAATACTGGATATCTGGATTTTTTCCAAGAATTTCTATCTAATAAATCAGCATTTTCATCTGCTTCCATCATTCCCATACTGTAACAAGAACCCGTAGCACTTGCTGAAAAAGTAATGTAAATTTTCCCATTGTGTTTAAGAAATGCAGGACCTTCATTTACCCAAAAACCGATGCGTTCCCAATCATAATCTGGAGTCGTAAGCATGAATTGAACTGTTTTTAGTTTTACGGGAGATTCCATTTCGGCTAAATACAAATTAGAAGCCGCGAACTGCCCGCCTGTTTTTTCTGCCCAACAGAAATAGCGTTTATTTTTATGCTCAAATACAGTCCCGTCAAGAGAAAAGTCGGTAAAGCTTTTTGGATCTGCGTCAGCTGCTTGCATTTGCCCCAATTCAATCCACTTGTCATGTAAAGGATCTTGACCTGTACACTGCAAAACATAAGGTCTTAATTTCCAAATATCATCTTCTTGGCTTGCCGCAAAATACACGTACCATTTTCCATCCAAATAATGAATTTCAGGAGCCCAAACATGACGGCTCATCGGTCCGCTTTTATGTTTTTCCCATACTCTAAAAGTTTCAGCATTTTGAAGTTCATCAATAGACTTTGCGCGTCTTAACTCTATCGCGTCGTAAGTTGGTACCGATCCTGTAAAATAGTAATACCCATCTGTATGCTTGTAGATAAAAGGATCTGCTCTTTGCAACACAATTGGTTTGTTCGTTAAAGTTGTTTTTGTAGTAGTCTCTTCTTTTTTAGACAACTCTTTTTCTGCTTTTTTATCTGAACAGGAAGAAACACTTACAAAAACAACGGCTGAAAGTGCCAAATTTTTTAATACGGTTATTTGCATGTTATATTGGTTTGTTTGAATCTAATTTAATTTTGAGGAATTCAGTTTTTATAATCTATCCACACTTTCATTTTTCCAACGCCACGATTTGACCAAGAATAATATGGAATGGCTTTGAATTTTGAATTTTCTATCACATTTACACCTTGCAATAAATTGGCTTCTTTTCTTACTTTGAAAGTATCTGAAGCCGAAATATTGATCTTATCAAAATTGTTTTTATTGTCGATTTCTTCAACCGCATAAACTAACGGACCGTATTCTAAAGAAACTTTATTTTTATTCGTTTCTACTTTAGAATTTGTTTCTACTTCTTGAACTTCCATTGGGAAATTAAGTGCGATTTTGTCTCCTTTTTTCCAATTTCTGGTTACGTTAAAATAACCATTTTCAGGCTGAATTGCCAAAGTTTCTCCATTTACAGAAATGGTTGGTTTTTGAGTTGAGGCTTTTTTGTAAGTGTATAAATCCCCTGGCAGAACTTCATTTCTAGCCCAGCCCGGAACGCGTAGTTTGATCGTAAATTGGCTTTCTTTTTTAGGATTAACCGAGATTCCTACTTTTCCATTCCATGGATAAGAAGTCTGTTGCGAAATCTGTAAATCTGTTTTTCCTAATGTGAAAGCGGCATTATTTGAGGCATATAAATTTACGTATAAAACATCATTTGTTTTCGAATAAATTAATCCCGGAATTGATGGGATAAAACGAATCAAATTAGTCGGACAGCAAGAACAGTCAAACCAACCTTGACGTGTACAAGAACCTCTGTTTGATTTGTAAACGCCATCAGCTTCTAAGGCATTTGGATAGAAAAATTGCTTTCCGTCAAGCGAAATACCCGAAATTAATCCGTTGTACATGGATCTTTCGATCACATCAAAATACTCTGATTTTCCGTATAAATTGTGCAATCTGTGATTCCAATACACATCACCAATTGCTGCACAAGTTTCGTTATAAGCGGTTAGATTTGGCAATTCGTAATTTGCTCCAAAAGCTTCTCCGTCATGTCTTGAACCGATTCCGCCTGTGATGTACATTTTTTTGTTGACCATATTATTCCAAATCGTATTTACAGCATTTTCATAGGCTTTATCTTTGGTCATTGCCACAATATCCGTCATTCCTGCATACATATAAACCGCGCGAACAGCGTGTCCAACAGCTTCTTTTTGCTCAATAACAGGCATGTGATCTTGAGCGTATTCTCCATACAATTTATGATTGTTCGGATTTCCACGATTGTCCAAATAGTATTTTGCCAATTTCAGATAATCTTCTTTTCCTGTAATTTGGTACAGTTTTATTAAACCCGTTTCCACAATCTGATGCCCTGGAACTCCTTTCACCTGACCTGGATTATCTCCAAAAGTTCGCACTAACATATCAGCCGCTTTTATAGCAATGTCTAGAAAATTAGTTTTCCCTGTTGCTTCGTAATGCACGATTGCCGCTTCAATTAAATGTCCTGGATTGTACAATTCGTGGCTAATCTGTAAAGATTCCCAACGTTTTCCTTCAATTACAGGAACCCAAGGCGCTGGCGGTTTTGCTGGATTTATGGTTCTCCAAGTAGTAATATATCCGTCTGGTTCCTGACCGATTTTTACAATGGCGATCATCGAATCCAAAACTCTTTCCAACTTCGGATTTGGTGCACTAATTAAAGTATTGGATGCTCCTTCAATGATTTTATAAACATCAGTATCATCAAAAGGCATTTCTCCCCTTGTTGTTCCCGTTTTTTGTTTTCCTGCGATTAAAAAATTCTCAAAACGGCCTTCTTCATCACATTTCTTAATAGCATATTCGATCGTTACTTCCTGCACTCTTTTGATAATTGGAAGCCAGAAAGAATCAGTTAGTTTTACATTTTGAATGTTAACGGGTTCGATTTCATAACCTGCTTTTAAAACTGATGTTTTATTCTGCACCACATTATTTTTGGTCTCTTTACAGGAAACCAAAACCAGAAATGACATGAAAATCGTTAAAATTGGTAAGTTGTATTTCTTCATTATTTTTATTTTAAAACAGGCCACAAATCGGCGTCCCATTGCATTTCTCGAACTACTAATTTTGGTGTTCCATTAGTTTTCTTTTCGTAAGCGTGATAAAACATATAATCTTTTCCGTCGAAAGTATAAGCGCTGTTATGGCCAACTCCAAAATAGTTTTCGTCTCCTTGAACTACTAGACTTCCTCCGCCTTGATCGAGCCGTTTTCCGTCTTTATCAACATAAGGTCCCGTTACATTTTTAGATCTTCCAACAACGACTTTGTAAGTACTTTTTTCTCCGCGACAGCATAAATCCCAAGAAAGAAATTGATAGTAATAACCGTTTTTCTTGAATATGAAAGGAGCTTCAAGTGCTCCATCGCCTGGATCAGAATCGGCTAATTCGAAACTTCTCTTACGTTTTGAAATCGTGTGCCATTCTTGAGGCTGAGCAATTGATTTCAAATCAGGATTTAATTTTACCAATTTCAATCCTTCCCAAAAAGAACCGAAAGAAAGCCAAGGCGTATTGTTTTCATCAAAAACCAAATTCGGATCAATTGCATTCCACATATCTCGATTTGGCTGTGATTGAATTACAATTCCTTGATCGACCCATTTGTAATTTTTATCTTTTGGGTTTAAAGTCGTATTGGTCGCAACGCCAATCGCCGAAGTATTTTTAGCGAAAGCGGAAACCGAATAATACAGATAATAAGTATTGTTGTGGAATGAAATATCCGGCGCCCAAATATGATTTTTGAAATCGGCTGCAACGCCATCTGCCCAAACTGGTTTTTCTGCGAAAACTTGCAGTTCTTTGTTCCATTTTTTTAAATCTTTCGAACTAAAAACACTAATTCCGTTTCCTGTGCAATACAAATAATAAGTGTCTTTTTGTTTGATAACAACTGGATCGTGCACGACAATTTCCTGCGCCATAACCAATGAAGTTACAAGCATTAGAAAAATAGAAATTGCATATTTTATGTTTTTGTAAACCATATAAGTGATATAAGTAAATTTAAGTTCAAACCTCAACTGAAACTTTTATCAGAACATGTAAGCAAAGCTTTGAACTGAAAACTGCGACTGCGACTGAACACTATTGTATTCCTTCAGATGTCATAACAACACGTTTCATTGTTCCGTCTTTGTTATAAAATAATTTATCGACACAGACTGATCTTCTAAAACTTCCTCCATTTGGTTTTGATGCTCCGTTATGATAAATGAAATACGATTGTCCTTTAAAATCAATTATCGATTGATGGTTCGTGTTGCTGTTTCCCGCTAGTTCATTCAGAATCCCTTTAAATTCCCAAGGTCCTGTAATTGATTTGCTCATCGCGTAAGCAATTTTTTCAGGGAATTCATAAGCATAAGACAAATAATACCAGCCGTTATGTTTGTGAATCCAAGGAGCTTCAGTGAAATTTGGCAATTTTATATGATGAATTTCTCCTTCTATTTCGGTCATATTTTCTTTTAGTTTCGCATAATGACAGGCAGTATTTCCCCAAAACAGATACGCTTGTCCATCAGTATCAATAAAAACTGTCGGATCGATATCATCCCAGCTTATATCGCTAAATTTGGTCATATCGTTGGTAATTAATGCTTTTCCTAATGCATCTTTAAAAGGTCCAAGCGGATTATCGGCCACAGCAACTCCAATTGATTTTCCTGGAACTGTTCCATGTTCAACCGTTACATACCAGTAAAATTTTCCGTTTCTTTCTATTACTTGCGAAGCCCAAGCGTCGCTTTTTGCCCATTTAAAATCGGTTACTTTTAAGGGCACTGCATGCGATTCCCATTTTTTCATATCAGAAGAAGAATACACGAGCCATTCGTTCATTTTATAAAAATTGAAATCGTTTGGCGCTTCGTCATGACCTGCGTACAAATACACTTTGTCTTTGTAAACCAACGCAGCAGGATCTCCTGTGTATTTATCTGTAATAATTGGATTATTGAATTTTACCGATTGTGCAGTTGCTGCAATCGATAAAAGCAAAACGGACAGGCTTGTAAATAGGTTTTTCATTATTGCTATGTTTTTTTGCCACGAATTCACGAATTTTTACAAATCACAATTCGTGAAATTTGCGGTTATTTTTATTCAAGTAGATTTCACAAATTTTTTAATCATTTTAATTCGTGAATTCGTGGCTATTTTTTCTCTCGCAGATTTTATTTTTAATTTCTAATGCTTCGAATTTGGAGTTTTAATTTATTTTTTTACCCCAAACTGCTAATCCCGCACTATTAATTCCGGTATAGGTTAACGTCACTTTTCTAGTTGCTGATTCCCAATCCCAAGCATCAACTACATTGCATTTAACTCCGTTTATGGTTGCGATTTTTTTAGCTGAATCGTAAGACCAAGTTCCCGTTATATCACCACTTACTTTTTTGTCAGCCGTTAGAAAAATCGTAACTGCTTTCTGCATGGTTTTGTATTGATAATTCATAGTAATTTGTTCCCAAGTTCCTACCAGATTTCCTTCTGCAAAAGTGGTAGTTGGTACTCCAGCATAACGTTCTGGTTCTATAACAGGCCAACCGTCTTCTGTCCATTGAATTCCGTGAACGTGTCCCATCATGACTGCATTTGAAACTGCAATTCCGGCAACACCTTCTGGCAGACGTGCTTGTGAAGCATAAAACCATTGTTTGGTATCTGGATTTTGAAAAACAGCGCAGTGCGCAAATCCAACCCAACCGGTATGATTTTTAAATTGATATGGATGTGTCACTAACGGAAAACATTCCGCTCCATTTGTAATACTCATTCCTGTATTGGTTACATAAGGCCCCAAAATGTTTTTAGAACGCGCTACACGTGTGTTATAAGCGACTGATAATTCGTCATAAGCCAAAAACAAATAATAATATTGTGTGTCTGGATTGTAGATAATCTCTGGCCCTTCAAGTGCTTGCCAACGGTTTGTATTTACGTTTCCGCGACCAGCAATTCGAACTCCGTAATCATCGATTGTTTTTAATTTATCTGGTTTTCCAGTTGTTGGATTTAGTTTTAAAGCCGCAATTCCAGAATGCCAAGAACCGTAAATTAAATATTGTTCACCTTCGGGAGTTTCAATAAAACTTGGATCGATGGCATTGAATTTAAAATAAGCATCCCAATCGTTTCCTCCGTTTCTAACATAACTTTTTACGCCATCGGGTTCCGAGCAAACTACCATTCCTTTGTCAACCCAACTATTAGAAGCTAAATCTGTTGTTTCAGCCAAACCAATAAAAGCGCGTTCTGACCAAGAAGTATTGGTATCTGTTCCAACAATTGGATTTGTAACCACAATGCTGTAATACATTCTGAACACATTCCCCACTTTACGAACGCAAGGCGCCCAAAATCCGTAATTTGGATTTTCTATCGGAGGAAGAGCTGGATTCATTCTCGCTCTTTTATTGTTCAAAGAATCTTTTACCCAAGCCGGAGCTGTAGTCATCGAAGACCCCATAAATTCCCAGTTGATTAAATCTTTTGATCTTCTGTAGAAAAAATGTCCGTTGCCATCATGCGCGTTTCCGTACGAAGCATCGGTTTGATACATATAATAGTATTCTCCCGATTTCTCAACTGACGGATCGTGCACGTTTGCTAGATTCCATTGTGATCTATTGGCCCAACTTGCAAATGGAGTATAATTGTCTGCGTAAGTTGGTCCTGCAAATGTTGGCGTAACCACAGGCGGATCAACTACTACTGGCGGTTCTGGATCTAATGCCGGATCATCTTTGGAGCAGCTTCCCATTAAAACTACTGCAACAAAAACTCCGATAAAAGAAATGGTTTTTAAAATGAAGTTTTTCATCTGCTTCTATTTTATTTTCCTTCTAAAACAACTACTGAGAAAGGAGGAATAGTGATTTCAAGTTTTCCTTTTTTGTTTTCGAAACCTTTAAAAGCTGTTGGAACAATTTTATTCGGGTTATCGAATGAATTGTAATCTTGTAATTTAGTCGATGTTATAACCGTTCCTGTGAAGTTTTTCACTCCTAAATCTTTTACATCAATTTCGATTTTATTCTTATTTTTTGCATCAACATTAACTAATGAAATGTGAACCGCTCCATTTTTATCTTTTGATGCTGATGCTGAAACTGCAGGAAGTTTTTCTCCATTAAAAGTGTATGATGCCGATTCGAAACTTACTGGCAATAATTTAGCATCTTGATGCACAGCGTACATTTTCATTACATGATAAGTTGGCGTTACGATCATTTTTGCTTTGTCTGTAAGAATTACAGCTTGTAAAACGTTAACACATTGCGCTAAGTTTGCCATACGAACACGGTCGGCGTGGTTATTGAAAATATTCAATGTTGCTCCAGCTAAAACCGCATCACGCATTGTATTTTGTTGGTATAAAAATCCTGGATTTGTTCCTTTTTCTACTTCGTACCATCCTCCCCATTCGTCAACAATCATAGCTACTTTTTTCTCAGGATCGTATTTATCCATAATAGCAGAATGTTTGGTAACCAGTTCTTCCATTTTTAATGCTGATTGCATGGTTTTGAAGTAACCTTCTTCTGTAAATTCTCTATCGCTTCCTTTTTTACCCCAATCAATTACAGCATAATGATGAACTCCAACTCCGCCTAACATATTCAACGGAATTCCTTTCATTAAAACTTCTGTCCAATTGTAATCTGAACTGTTTGATCCAGAAGCAATTCTTGTAATTCCTCCAGTATTTTCCCAATCTGACATGAAAGTCGCATATTTACGGTATTCTCCTGCGTAATATTCTGCAGTCATATTTCCGCCGCATCCCCAAGCTTCATTTCCAATTCCCCAGTATTTTACTTTCCAAGGTTCTTTTCTTCCATTTTTTGCACGTAAATCACTCATCGGACTTTTACCGCTGAAATTTGTGTACTGAACCCAATCTGCCAATTCTTGAACTGTTCCGCTCCCTACGTTTCCAGACAAGTATGGTTCTGCTCCAAGAAGTTCGCACATATTCAAGAAATCGTGTGTTCCAAAACTGTTGTCTTCTGTTACTCCACCCCACCATTTGTTTACAATAGTTGGTCTTTGTTCCTGTGGTCCGATTCCGTCTTTCCAATGGTACGTATCTGCAAAACAACCTCCCGGCCATCTTAAATTTGGAATTTTTAAATCTTTTAAAGCAGCAATAATATCATTTCTTACTCCTTTTGTATTTGGAATTTTCGAGGTATCTCCAACAAAAAATCCTCCGTAAATACAACGGCCTAAATGCTCTGCAAAATGACCATAAATATTTTTGTCGATTGTTGGTGCGTCGGCAGAATTTTTAATGGTTATTGTCGTCTGCGCGAAAGTTAACTGACTACAAAACGTAATAAGAAATGAGATTAAAAGTACTTTTTTCATAGTGGTTTTTGTTTTAGAGGAAAGCCCGAAAACTTCCCTCTGAATTTTAGTTTTTTAATAAGAAAGTGTCGGCCATCCAGATGACCATGTAAAGTATACAATTTCGAGTTTTGGATTTCCGCTATCGGCTCCGTCATAATAATGAACAGCTCCTTTTTGCGTTCCAGTGATTCTAGATAAATGTCCTGGACCAATGTAATTTCCTTGTGTAGCCAGAACAGTTGTTCCTCCGCCATTGGTTAATGCTACTCCGTTTTTATCAACGAAAGGGCCAAACGGACTTGTAGAACGTCCAACTACAATATAATAGGTACTGTTTACACCATTACAACAAGTACCTCTGTTGACGAACATATAATAATAGCTTCCTTCTTTAATTAAACAAGGCGCTTCCCAAGATGCGCTGTTTCCGCCAGCAACAATGGTTCTGCTTCCTGTAGTTTTTCCTGTCGAAGGATTAATTTGAATCACTCCAATACCTGCGTGCCACGAACCGTAAGCCATATAAACATTGCTTCCGTCAACCAAAATAGAAGGATCGATTGCATTGACATCTGATGCTGATGAAGAAGAAACAACAACACCTCTATCTGTCCATGTTGTTCCTGCACTTTGCGAAATGGCTGGCGTTGTTACCAATCCGATTGCTGATGTTGCCGAACCAAATGTCGAGCATGAATAATACATATTCCATCTGTTATTGAACCAAGCAACATCTGGCGCCCAGAACGTTTTCACGAATCCTGGAACGTATCCTGTAATCCAGCTTGGAGTTGATGAGAATGCAGATGTTCCCCATGTCCAGTTCGCCAAATCTCTTGAATAAGTCATTGGGATATTATCTCCCGTAGTAAAAACATAATAATTAACTCCGCTTTTTACAATCGTACTCGGATCGTGCGATGGCACATTTCCGCTAACTGTTTTTGCTGTTGAATTGGTAACCTGTGAATCTTCTGCATTTACAACTGCTGTTGTTCCTTCCTGTGTTGGGACAATCTCTTCATTTTGACAACTCCCAAATAATATTGCTAATAAAACCAAACTTGTAATTGTTTTCATTATTCTAATTTTAGTTAGTGTTAAAAATTACTTCTCTTGTATTCCAAATTCTAGCATAGTCCCAGTTTTCAGTTACAGTATGCAGTGAGACTGTGACTGAAAACTGAGACTGTTAACTTTAATAACTATCGTTTTGAATAGTTCCCGGGTTGTTATCCATTTCTAATTGTGGAATTGGGAAATATTCTCTTCCTGCTGTAAAAGAATTAAATTCAGCATCTCTTGCTTTTAGCCAAGCTAATTTAGCAGGATCTTGAAGCCATCCCCAACGACGGATATCATCAAAACGGTGTCCTTCAAGAGGGAATTCTAAGAATCTTTCGTGACCAATCTGCTCTCTCATTTGCGCTTGAGACATTCCTGGTTTTGCAGTTGCTAAATCAGGAAGATTTACTCTGTCTCTTACCATCTGAATATAAGTGTAAGCTCCTGGCGTATCTCCTGTTTCATTTAAACATTCTGCATACATTAAAAGAACATCAGCATATCTTAATAAACGCTCATTAATTCCTGAACGCCAATCGTATTCGTCTGCAAATTGTCCGTCAGAGTTTTGGTATTTTCTACAGAATAAATCATTTAAATCGGCTGGACTTGAAGCGTAGAATGTTGCAAAATCTTTTCCATACAATTGCATTCCGCCTGGTTTGTTATAGAAAATAGTTGCATCTAAACGAGGATCGTCTTCTCCAGTTTTTGTTTTTTCTTCTTTAAATTCATTGAATAATGCCCACGTTGGCTGAACGTCTGTCCATCCGAAAGCACGTGGCGCATAAGTAATCGCTCTTGCAGATGTTTTTCCCCATCCAGAAGCAGGAGCACCTCCCCAACCTAAATCAACACCTCCAGCATCACGGCTGAATTGTACTTCGAAAAGAGATTCTGAATTGTTTTCGTTCGCAGTTGTGAAGTTATCACGGTAATTGGGTACCAAAGAATAAACTCCTAAATCTATCACTTGTTTGAAAGTAGCTCTGGCGTTAGAAAAATCTTTGATAAACAAATAAGCTTTTCCTAAATAACCCAATGCAGCACCTTTTGTTGCACGCCCTTTTTGTCCAGCATCCAATCCTGAGATACCTGTATAAGCATTTGGAAGCAATTCTGCTGCTGCTTTAAAATCTGCAATAACTTGTGCCCAGCCTTCTTCTTGTGTTTTTTGAGGATAATAAACCGCTAATTCTGTTGGAAGAGGCACATTTTTAAACATGTTTACGGCGTGAAAAAAGTACAATCCTCTTAAGAAATAAGCTTGTCCTAAAATTCTGTCTTTCAAAGCTGCATCAGCAAATTCAATTCCTGGAACATTTGTCAAAACTTGATTGGCACGGTAAATACCTTGATAATATGTTTCGTAAGCCCATCCATAAATCGATGCATCTGCAACATTCGAATTGAAATGTCCTACATTATACATGGAACCCCAAGGGCTATTTGTTCGAGAATCATCCGCTCTTGCGTCTAACAATAATGGTGTACTTCTCATGTAAGTACCGTCTGTTAGTAAACTTCCGTAAGCAGCATTTACACCTTGCAGTGCATCTTCATCTGTTTTCCAAAAATTATCGACTGAATCATTATTTGGATCTAATTGAGTCAGATCTTCGTTGTCCACACAACTTGTAGTTACCAAGGCTAGTGAAAGGAAAACGGTTATATAGCTAAAAATTTTAGATTTCATTTTAATACGTTTTAATGGTTAGACCTGGTTAGAAGCTCACTTCTACTCCTAAAGAAATTGTTCTTGGATTTGGAAAAGATCCTGCATCATATCCTCTTGAAAGTAATCCGTCGCTGTTAAAATCAGGATCGTATCCTTTGTATTTCGAAATAATCAACAGGTTTTGACCATTTAGGTAAACCTTAGCTTTTTCAATAAATTTATCTTTTATCGGAATGTTATAACCGATTTCCATTGTTTGCAGTTTCACAAAATCACCGCTTTCAATAAATCTATTTGAATCTCTAGCATTTCCATTTGGATCTCCAATAACTGGAGCTGGAATATTAGTATTGGTATTTGTTGGTGTCCAATAATTTAGTTCGTCTTTATGATGGTTTGTATATTGTCCGATCATTAAATTGCGGTACATCGCGTTAAATACTTTGTTACCACCTGCACCTTGCCAGAACATTGAGAAATCGAAGTTAGAATAAGAAGCACTGAAATTTAATCCGAAACCATATTTAGGAATTGTCACCCCTTGAAAAGTTCTATCCGCATCTGTTATGGCTCCGTCGCCGTTTACATCTCTAAATTTCACATCTCCAGGAGCTGCGCCAGTTTGAGTTGGAGAAGACGCAACTTCAGCCGCATTTTGGAAAATTCCGATTGCTTCCCAAGCAAACATTTCACCAACAGATCTTCCAACTTCAGTTTTAGAAACCGCTCCGTAGATTGGATTTCCATTTACACCGATCTTAGTAACTTCATTTTTCAATGTTCCAAAGTTTCCAGAAATATCATATTTAAATTTATGATGATGATTGCTGTAAGATGCTGTAAATTCTACCCCTGAGTTTTTCATTGCTCCAGCATTTGTTGTTACACTCGCAGGAAAAGCTCCTGTAGAAAATGGAAGCGGAACTCCTAATAATAAATCATTTGATTTTTTAATGAAATATTCTGCTGTAAACTGTAAATCATTGTTTAAGAAACCTAATTCGATACCCACATTTGAGTTTGTCGATTTCTCCCATTTTACATTAGGATCAAGCGCCGCAACTACAGTTGTTCCTGGAGCAAGCTCATTATTAAAATCATAACCTGCAAAACTGTTTACTGTTGAGGCAAAGAAATATTGCGAAATAGTATTGTTACCTAATGTACCGTATCCTCCTCTAAGTTTAATGTTGCTTATCCATTCAGGCAATGTCCAGAATTTCTCGTTGCTAAGTTTCCATCCTCCAGAAAAAGAATAAAAGTTTGCTGAATTATTTTTTTCGCTGAAAAGCGATGTTTTATCTTGTCTAAAGTTAGCTTGCACTAAATATCTGTCGTCATAAGAATAGTTTAATCTGCTGATATAAGATATTCCTGTAATCGTAAATTTATATTCAGATGCATTTCTAGCATCAGCATATTGAAGCATCGGGATATCGTTTGGCGTAAAACCTACACCTCTCATATTATATCTATGATAGTCTCTTTTTTCTTGAATCCAACCTGCAAGAGCATCAACTTTATGTTTTCCTAAAGTAATTTCATAAGTTAAAATGTTATTCAAGAATGTTCTTAACTCATTTCCTTTTTCAACATCTAGAGAGGCTTCATCATTTGTTGTAATGTAATACCAGCCTAAATCACTTGGCGGCATAAATTTTCTGTTTTCCCAATCTGTTCTGTCGTAACTTACATCTAGTTTGTATTTAAGACCTTTTACAATTTCTATTTCTCCCCAAGCATCACCAATGAAACGGTTTCTTTTTCCGTTATTATCAATTAGATTATTAAATCCAATTGGATTCATTGAAATAGCTCTCTGAGTTAAATTGTCAGTACCTCCGTAACCTCCAAGTCTGTTTGCATCGTAAACTGGCATAGTCGGAATAGCTCCCAAAATGTCGCTTACAACACTTTGTCCAACATTATATTCATTAAAAATTTCTTTATCAGATTGTGTGTAAGCTATTTTTGCACCGTATTTAAATTTACCTTTTTTACCATTTAAATTTAAATTGGTCGACAATCTCTCATAGTCCTGAGGTGTTTTGATGTAACTTGTGTTTTTAAAATAATCCACATTAAAACTATAGGCAATACTTTCTGCTCCTCCAGTAAAAGTCAAAGCTTGATTTTGCACCACACCAGTTTGAAAAGATTCTTTCTGCCAATCTGTATTTACATTTGATATATATGATGAACTATTTGGGTCATTTCCTGGAGCAATGCTTACAGGAACTCCTGCTCTAATATCTCTGTTTCTTTCAGCCTCGCTAGTAATTTTTTGGTAACCCAAGCGATCTGTAACATCCCATTTTTTAGCAACATTTTGAAGACCTACAATAGACTTGAATTTAATATCCATTTTGCCTTGTCTGCCTTTTTTAGTCGTAATAATTACAACTCCATTCGCACCACGCACACCATAAATAGCGGCAGAAGAAGCGTCTTTTAAAACCTGCATAGATTCTATTTCTCCTGGAGCAAAGTCGTATGGAGAATCGACCATGATTCCGTCTATTACAAACAGCGGATTGTTGTTACTAAATGAAGTTATTCCTCTAATCTTCACATTAACAAAACCTCCCGGTTCTCCTGAAGATTGTACGGTAACACCCGGCACTTGTCCTTGAAGCATTTTAGCGGCATCATAAGTAACTACCTTTTTAGCCGATTCTAAATTGACAACACTTACAGAACCTGTTAAGTCTGATTTCTTTTGAGTTCCGTAACCAATAACAACTACCTCATTAAGTTTATTGGTGTCTTCGCTTAAAGCCGCATCAATTTTCGACTGGCCTCCTACGACTACCTCTTTGTTCTGAAATCCTATAAATGAAAAAACTAAAACATCGTTTGGAGATGCTTTAATCGAATACTCTCCGTCAAATCCAGTTGTAGCAACTGTTTTGGTTCCTTTTATTATAATGTTTACACCCGGCAAAGGAAGATTATCTTGTGCCGATGTTACAACTCCTGTTATCGTTTTGCCTTGAGCAGACAACTGATTAACAGACAATAACAGCATCAATACTGCTAAAATCCAATTTGTTTTTGGCAATAGAAAATTGCAATACAAAAGTAATTTTTGTTTTGTAATCATAATGGTTTAGTTAAGATTGGTTAGTGGTTTTAGTTAATAAGTGTTAATCTTACATTTGTAAATTTAACTAAAAAAAAACCACGTAAACAAATTAATATCACAAAAAAACAGCTGAAAAAAAACACATATCATAAATTAAGTGTTGAATTAACATTTAAAAATTCAAAGTTTTTTCAAAAAAAGAGGCGTTTTTTTAGTTTTAATTGTGTAAAAAATACACTTTTAATGAAAAAGTCGTTTTTTAATCAAAAAAAAGCTTGAAGAAAAAAAAGCATAAATAATCTGTTTTTTAATGATTTGAAACAAAGAAAACGATATATTTGTAAGTAAAAGATTGTTTATTTTTGTCAATTTCTGACTAAACAGAACATATTTTTATAAAAAACTATCCTTGACTATCCTGTTTTTTTCTTAAAAAAATCTTAAAAAGAGAATTTCAATGTTATTTTTATGTAAAAAGTAGCTTTTTAACTATACATTTGAGTAGTTAATTATGTAAGTGTAAAATCTACATTAATAAATTATGAAAGCTTTTAGGAAGTTCATATATTTACCCATCCAAATTAATTATATATGCTAAATAGTTATAGCTCTGCTGATAAAGTTTTACTGGCAGTAGACTGCATCATTTTCGGATTCGACAATGATGGTCTAAAAATCCTTCTGATTCAAAGAGATTTTGAGCCTGAAAAAGGAAAATGGTCCTTGATTGGAGGGTTTCTAAAACGTGATGAAGTTTTAGATACTGCTGCAACCCGAATCTTGAATACCTATACAGGTCTTAACGATATTTATATGGAGCAGTTGCATGCTTACAGCGAAATTGATCGTGATCCTGTAGAAAGAACCATTTCGGTTTCTTACTTTGCTTTAATTAATATCGAAAACCATAATGCAGAATTGATTCAAAACTATCATGCAGAATGGTTTCCAATTAATGACGCGCCAAATTTAATTTTTGACCACAATGAAATGGTCGATAATGCCATTAAGAGACTTCGCTACAAAACTTCGATCAAACCAATTGGTTTCGAATTGCTTCCTGAGAAATTCACAATGCGTCAGCTTTTAGAATTGTATGAAGCTATTTTGAGCAAAGAATTGGACAAAAGAAATTTCATCAGTAAAATAAATTCTTTGGAAATTTTAAATAAACTGGAAGAAAAAGACATGCAGTCTTCTCGAAAAGGTTCTTACTTATATACTTTCAACAAAGAAAAATATGAAGAAAAACTACTCAATAATTTCGTATTGAATTTATAAAATTTTATTTATTCTCTCGCAGATTTAGGAGATTTGGCTGATTTAAAAAATCCCCTACATCTGCTAAATCTGCGGGAGAAATTTAAAGCGAATTTCTCAATATCAAAGCAGATCTATTTTCGATCTGCTCTTTTGTTCCTTTCAAAACCATATCAGCCAGAATTTTTCCCATTAATTCAAAATTGGTTGAAATAGTGGTAATTCCGTTTGCTGCAATTTTCTTCAATGGAGTTTCATTGTAGGATATAATTCCGAAATCTTCTCCTAATTTTAAATTTCTGTTGATTGCATTTTCTATTACCAAAAGCAAATCGCGATCGTGAGGAATAATATATAAATCTCCCAAAGCAATAGATTGATTGCCGAAATCTGAAATAATTTCATAATCAAAACCATAATCTTGGCAAAAAGATTCGAAACCTAATTTCATCCCAGGCGGTTCTCTAAAACCGGGGAAAATTAAAATTAGTTTCTTGTATTTAGACAATCTCGTTTTGCCTTTCATCAGACCTTCGTAAATATCTTTTTGGTGATTTTGATAAATCGCAGGAAACATTTTTAAATCTGAATTGGTCTGATCCAAAATAATTACGTCGCTTACTGGTAGGGTTTTTACAGAATCGACGATATCGTTTAAGTTCGTCGGCATGATAATGTATTTTGTATAATTTCCGTTGCTGTCATTTATCAGCTTTTTGAAAACTTGAACATTAAAATGATGGAAGAAAATATCAACCTGAACATTTTTTCCAATGTTTTTTAAAAACGAATTATAAATGTCTTCTTTGAAAATATTCAATTCATCAAAAAGCAAGAAAACCTTCTGAGTTATAGTGATTTCAACGCTTTTAACGTAATATCCCTTCCCCGGAATGGCATAAATAATTCCTCTTTTCTTCAATTCGTCATACGCCAGCAAGACCGTATCTCGAGATAAAGAAAAAGCCAGACAGACTTTATTTACCGATGGAAGTCTATCTCCTTTAATTAAATTTCCTTCTTCAATCGCTTTTTCGATTGAAAGAATAATCTGCTTATATTTTGGCAGACCGATGTTATTTTGAATTGAAATAATGTTCATAATAAAGTCATTTTGACTATAAATATCAAAAACTGGTAGGTACTGGTATGCAAAAATAATAAATGTTTCTATTTTTGGATTTCATTATTGGTAAAAATTATATGGAAATAAAACACATATCGCATTTAAAAGAGACACACAATTGTAAATTGTTTGGTTTAATGCCTAATAAGGAAGAAATTTATTCTTTTGATCTGGTTAATAAAAACGGAATGAAAGTGCAGATCATCAATTATGGTGCAACTGTAACTTCAATCCAAATTCCGCTTGACGGAAAACTGGTCGATGTTGTTTTAGGCTTTGATAATCTTGAAGCGTATTTAGAATCTTATAATTTGCCAAGCGCTCCTTATTTCGGAACTACTGTGGGCCGTTATGCTGGCCGTATTCATAATGCGACTTTTAGTCTTAACGATAAAAAGTTTCAGCTTGACGGAAACAATAACGGTAACACGCTTCACGGCGGAGATATGGGATTTGGAAGAAAAGCTTGGAGTGTTGTGAATGCAACTTCTGGCGAAAATCCTTCGATTACTTTTGGTCTTTTGAGCGAACATTTAGATGAAAATTTCCCTGGAGAAATGACGGTTCATTTGACGTATACTTTGACTGAAGAAAATGAATTAAAGTTAGAATACAAAGCTACCTCAACTGAAGATACGGTTATCAATTTAACGCATCACAGTTATTTCAACCTTGATGGACATGACGGAAATGTTTTAGAACAGCAAATGTTTATCAAATCGGCTAAAATGCTGGAAACAAATTCAGATAATATTCCAACAGGAAATTTTACCGATTTAAATAATCATGATTTTGATTTTAGAAATCCGAAAAGCTGTCCGTTTCCAATTGACAATTCGTTTGTAGTAAATTCTAAAACAGAAATTGTCGGACAATTGATCAGCTTAAAAAATAAATTGATAATGAATGTTTACACCGATCAACCAAGTGTACATATATATGTAGGCGGAAATTGTTTCGGAAAATTAAAAGGAAAAGAAAATGTAGATTACAACGCGCAAAGCGGAATTTGTTTTGAAACGCAAAATTTCCCTGATGCTCCAAATCACGCTCACTTTCCGAATGCAGTTTTGAAAAAAGGCGAAGAATACACACAGAAAACGCTTTATAAATTTGAAAGTTTAAATTAAAATAATAGCCATTCGATGAGATAAATAAAATCTAATTGAATCTGCTAAAATCTTTTAAAATCTGCGTGAAATAATTTTGCGTATAGATTTTTTCACGCAGATTTAGACAGATTAAAGCTGATTTACGCTGATTTAAATTTTAATTGAAAAAAGATTAATACAATTCCAAAAACCACAATACAACTAACTATATAATGAATGATATTTTAATACAAGATACTGTTGCTTTTTTCGAGAAATCTTTCGGGTCTTCTCCTCAAAAAACGGTACTTTCTCCAGGTAGAATCAACATCATCGGAGAGCATATTGACTACAATGATGGTTACGTTTTGCCTGCTGCAATTGACAAAGTAATTTGTTTTGCTTTTGAAAAAAACAATACCAAAACTTCCAAAATAATTGCCATCGATTTGAATGAAGAATTTGAAATCGATTTGACTCAAGAAGTAAAATTGAGCGATGTAGTTTGGACGAATTACATTCGTGGCGTAATTAAACAATTGCAAGACAACGGATTTTCTTTCGACGGTTTCAACTGCGTTTTCAGCAGCAATATTCCGGTTGGTTCTGGATTGTCTTCTTCAGCGGCTTTAGAATGCGGAATGATTTTCGGAATCAAATCTCTTTTCGATTTAAAAATTGAGAAAAAAGACATTTCATTATTAGGACAAAAAGCAGAACATTGGGTTGGCATCAACTGCGGAATTATGGATCAGTTTTCTAGCGTTCATGGTCTTGAAAACAAAGTAATTCAGTTAGACTGCAACACTTTAGATTTTGAATATCACAATGCCGACTTCAAAGATTATTCTCTGATTTTATTTGATTCTAATGTAAAACATTCGCTTTTTACATCAGAATATAATACGAGAAGAATCGAATGCGAAGAAGGTTTATCGATTATAAAAAGCCATTTTCCAGAAGTAAAAAGTTTTAGAGACGCGACAGAAGAACAGGTTTTAAGCCTTAAAGATAAAATGACTGAAAAAGTTTTTGCTCGAGTTCATTTTGTTGTAAAAGAAATCAATCGCGTTATCAAAGCCTGCAAAGCTTTAGATCAAGGAGATATTGAACTTTTAGGAGAGTTGCTTTTTGAAACACATTATGGTTTGTCTCAAGAATATGAGGTAAGCTGCGAAGAATTAGACATGCTTGTTGATACGGCAAAAGAAGATGATGCCATCATTGGTTCTAGACTAATGGGTGGCGGTTTTGGAGGCTGCACGATCAATTTAGTTAAAAAAGGACATGAAAATGAGGTAAAGCGTAAATTCTCTAAACTTTATTTAGATACATTTGGAATTGAATTAAAATTCTATGATGTAAAAATATCAAACGGAACAACGCTACTTTAAATCCACAACACACTACAATGAAAAATTTTGACATTAACGAAGATCCACACAGACGCTTTAATCCATTAATCAACGAATGGGTTTTGGTTTCTCCTCATCGCGCAAAACGGCCTTGGCAAGGACAAAACGAAACTATTTCGACCGAAGAACTTCCTAAATACGATCCAACTTGTTATTTGTGTCCGGGAAATGTTCGTGCCAACGGAATGAATAATCCGCAATATGAAAGCAGTTTTGTTTTTGAAAATGATTTTGCGGCCATGAAACAGGACGAAATTATTTTTGAAGACGATATTAAACATACCTTTTTTAAGGCAAAACCAGAACAGGGAATTTCGAGAGTCGTTTGCTTTTCGCCAAGACACGACCTGACTTTACCAGAAATGGAAATTGCTGATATTGAAAATATCATTAGAACTTGGCAGAAAGAATATACCGATTTAGGAAATATTAAATTCATCAACCACGTTCAGATTTTTGAAAATAAAGGAAGTGTAATGGGATGCAGCAACCCGCACCCGCATGGCCAAATCTGGGCACAATCTTCATTGCCGACTCAGGTTGAAAAAACGCAAAACAGCTTAAAATCATATTTCGATAAAAATGACAGAACTTTATTGGAAGATTATGTTAGAGCTGAATTGAAAGCTGGAGATCGTATCGTAATCGAGAATGATCATTTTGTCGCATTAGTTCCGTTTTGGGCAATTTGGCCTTATGAAACTATGATTGTGAGCAAAAGAGCAGTGAGCAAAATCACCAATTTTACTGCCGATGAAAGTACCGCTTTCGCGAAAATCTTAAAGCAGCTTACAACGAAGTATGACAATTTATTTAATACTTCATTTCCATATTCTTCAGGAATTCACCAATCGCCAACAGATGGTTTAATTCACCCAGAATGGCATTTCCACATGCATTTTTATCCACCTTTGTTGAGATCGGCAACGGTAAAAAAATTCATGGTAGGATACGAAATGCTAGGCGAATCGCAACGTGATATTACACCTGAAAAAAGTGCTGAAATTTTAAGACAGCTTTCAGACGTACATTACAAAAGTCTAGTAAAAGCTTAATGGTTTAATGTTGTACTGAAGCTAAAACTAAAAATTTAACACAATTCTTGGTGAATAAATGTAAAAAACACATTTACTAATAGTTGATTTCTAAATTTTTATTTTACATTTGGCTTCTGCTTTTATTTTCGCAAAAAAATAACAGAAATAAAACACATCTTGCATTTTTAACAAGATTTGACAACATAAAAACTGATTTAAAACCACATAAACAAACAACCCTATAATAATTATTTAAAATACTACTAACAATGAACCAAAACCTCGCTTTCGCAGACTATGCGGTTTTTATTATTTATTTCATCGTAGTCTCGGTCTACGGTTACACGGTTTACCGCAAACGTAAACAAGACGAACAGGATGCTAAAGCTTACTTTTTGGCTGAAGGAAATTTAACTTGGTGGGCAATTGGAGCTTCTCTTATTGCTTCTAATATCTCTGCAGAACAATTCATCGGAATGAGCGGTGAAGGTTTCTTCTTAGGAATCGCTGTTGCTGCTTACGAATGGCTTGCTGCCGTTGCTCTTATTATTGTTGCTGTATGGTTTATTCCTGTATATCTTAAAAACAAGATTTACACCATGCCGCAATTCTTAAAAACACGTTACAACGAATCTACTGCTTTGATTATGGCAGTTTTCTGGCTGTTTTTATATGTTTTTGTAAACTTAACTTCTATTTTATACTTAGGAGCAGTAGCTATTAACAAGCTTGCTGGTGGAGAATATCTTCACGTAATTATGCTTGGATTGGCTATTTTTGCTTTATTTATTTCCCTAGGAGGAATGAAGGTTGTAGCTTATACTGACGTTATTCAGGTTGCTGTATTAATCATTGGAGGTTTGGTAACTTCTTATATAGCGCTAACAACAGTTGCAGAAGCTTTTGGTGTTGGACAAAACGCTATTGCTGGTTTCAAAGTTCTGATGCAACAGGCTCCAGAGCATTTCAAAATGATTATTCCAAAACCAACTGCAACTTCTTCTCAGTTAGAAATCGATAAATATTTAACTTTCCCAGGATTGTTATCTTACGCTGCTGGTATCTGGATCATCAACTTAAACTACTGGGGATGTAACCAATACATTACGCAAAGAGCACTTGGAGCAGATTTACAAACAGCTCGTACAGGTATCTTATTTGCTGGTATGTTAAAATTATTAATGCCGCTTATCGTAATGCTTCCTGGTATTGCAGCCTACGTTTTATATACAAACGGACACTTGCCTCAATTGGAGGGCGGAGTAAAAGATGAGGCATATTCTGCTATATTAACATTCCTTCCAACTGGATTAAAAGGTCTTTCTGTTGCGGCTTTGACCGCTGCAATTGTAGCTTCTTTGGCTGGTAAAGTAAACAGTATCTCTACAATCTATACATTAGACGTTCACAAAAAATACATCCAAAAAGATGCTGGCGAAAAACAACAGGTAAACATCGGGCGTCTTGCCGTTTTTGTTGCCATGCTTTTAGCTGTTTTATTCACATGGAATGACGTTTTAGGAATTGGTGGTGTTGGAGGATTTACATACATCCAAAAATATACTGGATTCATCAGTCCTGGAGTTTTTGCTATGTTCTTCTTAGGTATGTTCTGGAAAAGAACTACAGGAACAGCGGCAATCGTTGGGGTAATTTTAGGATTCTTATTATCTGTTTTATTCAACGAATACGCTCCGGCTTTATTTGGAAACGACACATTTTTATATACAGCTTACCCTAACGGAAAAGGTGGATTTGAAATTCCTTTCCACATCTGTATGGGATTGTCATTCTTATTTACAATGTTAGCAATGATCGGAATCAGTTTTGCAGGACCAAAAGTAAATCCTAAAGCATTTGAAATTGATTCTGAAATGTTCAAAGTTAAACCGCAAACAACAGTCTTAATCGTAATTACGTTATTGATTATTGCTGCGCTTTATGTTAAGTTCTGGTAATAAATTATCAGTTCAATTCTCTCTATCTTTACAGCTGTTGTTAATAACAACAGCTGTAATTTTTTAAAGTATATTCGTTGAATAAAAAATATAGCCACAGATTAAAAAATTTAAATGATTTTCATAATCTGCTTTTTGTCAGGCTGAGCGGAGTCGAAGCCCACGTCCAATTGGAACGCCCTTCTCCCGAAGCCTCGGGATCGCTCAGGGTGACAAACTAATAAAACAAGAATTTTTAAATTATAATACATAAATACCATGCAGTTATCATTAACCCAAAAAATCATTATCGTTACGGGAGGTGCAAAAGGAATTGGTTTAGGAATTGTAAAAGTCCTAGCCGAAGAAAATGCAATTCCGTTTATCGTTGGACGTAACGAAAATGATAACATCAAAGCCGTAGAAGAATTAAAAGCCATTGGAAAAGAAGCACATCAAGTTGCTGCCGATCTAACAAAACCTGAAGACTGCAAAAAAGCTGTTGAAGCCGTAATCGCCAAATTTGGTAGAATTGACGGTCTTGTAAACAATGCCGGAGTTAATGACGGCGTTGGATTAGAAAATGGAAATTATGAAGATTTCGCCGCTTCACTTCACAAAAATTTAGTGCATTATTATTTAATGGCGCAACACGCTCTTCCCTATTTGAAAGAATCGAAAGGAGCAATCGTAAACATTGGTTCTAAAACTGCCGAAACTGGACAAGGAGGAACCTCAGCTTACGCTGCTTCAAACGGAGGTAGAAATGCCTTAACCAGAGAATGGGCGGTTGAATTACTAAAATACAGCATTCGTGTAAACGCAGTTATTGTGGCTGAATGTTACACTCCTCTTTACGAAACGTGGATTAATACTTTTGAAAATAAAGAAGAAAAATTAGCTGCGATTACTAAAAATATTCCATTAGAAAACAGAATGACAACAGCAGAAGAAATCGCTAATATGGTGGTTTTCTTGTTGTCTGAAAAATCAAGCCATACAACTGGACAGATCATTTATGTCGATGGTGGTTACACACATTTAGATCGATCTATTTAATTTTTTTTGCAAATTTTTTCGCCACGAATTCACGAATTTTTACAAATCGTAATTTGTGAAATTTACAGTACTTTTTGAAGCAAATTTCACAGATTTTTAATCATTTTAATTCGTGAATTCGTGGCTATTTTTTTCAAATCATATAGCACTATTCTTAAACTCCGAAGGTGTAATTCCTTTAAATTTCTTGAAGAGTTTATTAAAATTAGAAGCCGTTTTATACCCACAATCATACGCGATTTCAGACATGCTTTTGTCGGTTTCTAACAACAATTTACAAGCATTTGAAATCCTGATTTCGTGCAGATAATCCACAAAATTCTTTTTAGTTTTTACTCTAAACATTCTACAGAAAGAAGTCCGCGTCATATTCGCGACGGCGGCAATTTCTTCTAAGGAAATATTCTTTTTGAAATTTTTATTGACGTATTGAAAAACCTCCGAAAGTCGATCCACTTTCGAATCTTTCTGCATTAGAGAATAAATTTCGTCATTTATATAAATCTTATCCTGACTGTCGGAAAGAATAGATAAGATTTCAAAAAGTCCGACAATTACTTCGAAGTCTTTTTTAGAAACTAATTTCTCTAGTTTCTTAGCAATCTGTTTATTTGTTTTTCCAATAATCGAAATTCCTTTTCCAGCCTGAAAAAAGAGTTCGTTGATTTTCTGAGTTTCTTTTAACTCATAAAAAGTCGGTCCGAAAATATCTTTATGAAAATATACGACTATCGAATTGGCTTTTAAATCTTCAATTCCCTGATAATATTTTTCGTCATTCAACCAAACGTGCGGAATATCAGAACCCAAAAAAACCATATCTCCAGGTTCAAAAGGCATTACCGAATTTCCTATAATTCGTTTGCCAAAACTCTCTTTCACATAAACCAATTCCAATTCTGGATGCGAATGAAAAGGCGCCTGAAAAAACGGTTCAATACGATTCAGTACCGAAACTCTCGAGTTGAGATAAGACGTTATTTTAGTTTGCTCCAATTTCATACTGCAAAGATAATTAAAGATTATACACGGATAATATTAGACTACTAACAAAAGACTAAAAAAACTAATTTTATTTTTCGTTTACTGCCCAAATTTTATTGAAAATAAAGCGCTTAACGACAACACAAAAAAGAAAAAAACAAAAAACAATGCTGGAGAATACGACTAAAAAACTAGTGGTAAAACTACATCCGGACGATAATGTTCTTGTAGCTTTAACCGACTTACCAAAAGGAGAAACCATTCTTTTTGAAAACGAAACTTACGTTTTGCAAGACCTCATCAAAGCCAAACACAAATTCTACATGCAAGACATGAAGCAGGGAGAAGAAGTGAATATGTATGGTGTTTTGGTTGGAAAAGTGCAAAATGATATTGTCAAAGGAAGTTTAATGACGACCGAAAACTTAAAACACGCCGCAGATCCTTACGCTTACAGAAATGCTTCGTACGAATGGAATGCGCCTGATGTTTCTAAATTCGAAAACCGAACTTTTAAAGGTTACAAAAGAAAAGACGGACGCGTTGGAACAGCAAATTACTGGCTTTTTGTACCGACTGTTTTTTGTGAAAACAGAAATCTTGACGTAATCAAAGAAGCATTACACAAGCAATTGGGTTATGCTGTTACAGACAAATACAATCAATTTACGCACGAATTACTGGAAGGTTATTTGAACGGAAATGACATTAATGATATTAATATTGAATTGAATCCTACACCAAAAAACAAACGTGTTTTTGAAAATGTGGACGGAATTAAATTCTTAAATCACCAAGGCGGTTGCGGCGGAACGCGCCAAGATGCTTCTACTTTAAGCGCTTTATTGGCTTCTTATGCCAATCATCCAAACGTTGGTGGAATAACACTTTTGAGTTTAGGATGTCAGCATTTACAAGTTCAAGATTTTGTAAATGATGTAAAAAGACAAAATCCAGAATTCGATAAACCATTATTTATTTTTGAACAGCAACAAACAGAAAGCGAAGAAGTTCTGATTACAAATGCCATCAAAAAAACTTTTGAAGGTTTAATTGAAATCAACAAATACGAAAGAACTGATGCTCCATTAAGCGATTTATGCATTGGAGTAAAATGTGGCGGAAGTGACGGTTTCAGCGGTGTTTCTGCAAATCCTGCTGTTGGTTATACTTCAGATTTGGTTGTCGCTTTAGGCGGAAAAATTCTTTTGGCTGAATTTCCAGAATTATGTGGAGCTGAGCAAAACTTAATCGACAGATGTATTACGGAAGATAATGCTAAAAAATTCATAGATTTAATGGAATCTTACGATGAACTGGCTCATAAAGTAGGTTCAGGTTTCCATATGAATCCTTCTCCTGGAAATATCAAAGACGGTTTAATTACCGATGCCATCAAAAGTGCTGGAGCTGCCAAAAAAGGCGGAACTTCTCCTGTAGTTGATGTTTTAGATTATACCGAATTGGTTACAAAACCAGGTTTAAGTTTGGTTTGCACGCCAGGAAATGACGTGGAAGCTACAACTGGAAAAGCGGCTTCTGGAGCAACTTTGATTTTGTTTACAACAGGTTTAGGAACTCCAACTGGAAATCCGGTTTGTCCAGTAATTAAAGTAGCTACGAATTCTGTTTTGGCAACAAGAATGAAAGATATCATCGATATTGACTGCGGACCAATTATTAGCGGTGAAAAATCTATTGAAGAAATGGGTGAGGAAATTTTAGAATATTGCATCAAAGCGGCAAGCGGCGAAATTATTCCGAAAGCGGTTCAATTAAACCAAGATGATTTTATTCCGTGGAAACGTGGCGTATCTTTGTAAAAGACTCAATTAAAAAATAACACATAAAAATTATATCAAATGTTTTCATTACAAAATAAAAAAGCAATTATCACAGGCGGCGGAAGCGGAATCGGAAGAGCGATTTCTGTTTTATTTGCTAAACAAGGAGCTGAAGTTCATATTTTAGAATTGACTGAAGAAAGTGCAAAAGAAACGGTTGAAGAAATCAAATCGGCTGGAGGAAGTGTTTTTGCTCACGCTTGCGACGTTTCAAACCACGAACAAGTAAATTCAACTTTCCAGAAAATCGGAAATATCAATATTTTGGTAAACAATGCTGGAATTGCTCACGTTGGGAAAGTAGACACGACTTCTGAGTCTGATTTTGACAGAATTATGAATGTAAACGTAAAAGGAGTTTACAACTGTCTGCATGCTTCGATTCCTGCTTTAAGAGGTTCTGGCGGAGGTGTAATCTTGAACTTAGCTTCTATTGCTTGCTGGGTTGGAATTCCTGATCGTTTTGCTTATTCTACTGCAAAAGGTGCAGTTATGGCAATGACTTTATCGGTTGCGAAAGATTATTTAAATGATAAAATCAGATGTAATTCTATTTCTCCTGCGCGAGTTCACACGCCTTTCGTAGACGGATTTATTTCTAAAAATTATCCAGGGAAAGAAGAAGAAATCTTCGAAAAATTATCTCAATCACAGCCAATCGGCCGTATGGGAAAACCGGATGAAATCGCAACTTTAGCTTTATTCTTATGCAGCGACGAGTCTTCATTCATCACAGGTTCTGATTACCCAATTGATGGAGGTTTTATTAAATTGAATAACTAAAAAAAATAGCCACGAATTTCACGAATTCACACAAATTATAATTCGAGAAAATTGGTGCAATTCGTGGCAAAAAATATTACTAAAAAAATAAAAAGATTATGAAACTTATTAGATTTGGAGAAGAGGGAAAAGAAAAACCAGGGGTTTTACTAAATGATAAAAGATATGATGTTTCGTCTATCGTAACAGATTACAACGAAGCTTTTTTTGAAAATGACGGATTAAAAAAATTAGAAGAAGCTTTAAAAAACAACCCTGCACTTCCAGAAGTGAGCGATTCAGTTCGTTTAGGTTCGCCAGTTACACGTCCTTCAAAAATTATCTGCATCGGATTAAATTATGTTGATCACTGTGAAGAAACTGGCGCTGCGATTCCAGAAGAACCAATTATTTTCTTTAAATCTACAACTTCTTTATGTGGACCAAACGATAATTTGATCATTCCAAAAAACAGTGAAAAAACAGACTGGGAAGTAGAATTGGCATTTGTTGTTGGTAAAAAAGCAAGCTATGTTTCTGAAGAAGATGCACCAAACTATATCGCTGGATATTGCCTTTTGAATGATTATAGTGAAAGAGCTTTCCAAATCGAGCGCGGCGGACAATGGGCAAAAGGAAAAGGTTCTGATACCTTCGCTCCTCTTGGACCAATTATGGCAACTCCAGACGAAGTTGGAGACGTAAACAATTTAAAAATGTGGTTAACTGTAAACGGAAAAACATTCCAAAACAGTAATACTTCAAACTTGATTTTCAAAATTCCATTTTTAGTACATTACTTAAGCCAGTTTATGACATTACTTCCTGGCGACGTAATTAGCACAGGAACGCCTCCGGGAGTTGGTCTTGGAATCAAACCAGATCCAATTTACATTAAAGCAGGTGACGTAATCGAATTAGGAATTGAAGGTTTAGGTACTAGCAAACAAACTGCTGTAGCTTACCAAGGATAAATTTTAGATTATGGCAACACAAAAATTCTGTCTGGCTTTAGACTTAAAAGACGATGCAAACTTAATTGCAGAATACAAAAAACTGCATGAAAATGTTTGGCCTGAAATTAAAAAAAGCATTCAAGATGCTGGAATTTTAGTTCTGGATATTTATTGCACAGGAAACAGACTTTTCATGATCATCGAAGGTGATGAAAATTTCTCTTTCGAGAAAAAAGACAAAGCCGACGCTGCAAACGAAAAAGTTCAGGAATGGGAAACTTTAATGTGGAAATTCCAGCAAGCCCTTCCTTGGGCAAAACCAGGACAAAAATGGATTTTAATGGATAAGATATTTGAATTGTAATTCATAAATTCAATAGAATTAGAAAAGACTGTCAATTTTGGCAGTCTTTTTTTTGTCTAAAATTGATATTTAAAAGACTATTCTTACCTCTTTTTTGTTTTCAAAATATTTGTTGATTCAAATATAAATCGGTTTTTTCTTATATAATACTCTATATCAATATGTTGTAAATTATCCAACTTTTACTTATTAATATATGCATTTGAAGGAAAAAACATATATTTGAATTCGACTATTTTACTACACTAATACTCTATTTTTGAGAACCTACGTAGAAATATAATAACCAAAATAACAACATAAAAATCACCCTAAACATAAAAGCAATAAATGAACCAAAAACACATAACATCTCACCTCATAAAATTTATATCCATTTGTTCATTAGCTTTTTTCGTTTCATGCAAAAAAGAAGTTAAAGTCGTTAAAGTTGATTTATCTAAACTTCAACTGAATGAAAAAATAGAAAAGGTAATCTCTTATAATGACTCATTATCTATTGGAGTTGAAACTGTTGAATATCCATTTTGTTTGCTAATAGAAGTAGATAATTCTGTAAAATATAATTTTGATGGCATTGAATTAAAAAATCAAAACATCGTTTTTCAGATCAACTCTGAATTGTTAAAAACGGATAGTATTACCAGATCTGGGGGAGGTCACATTGATTTAAAGCCTTTAAGAAATGGAACTGATCTAAAAAAGACATTGAAAAAATTTAAAGCTGAAGATTTCATCTACGGTATCCGAATAGAAATGGATACAACAGAACAGAAAAAAGAGATTCTAAAAAAGATTGAACTTAAATACGGAAAAGGCACAAAAAACCCTAATACCGATAACGGATTATATTGGAATCTAAAAAAGCAAAACAAATATATTTTCTATGCGCCAGACTATAATAGATTAATAATTCTGAATAATACTAATTTATCAAAAACATGTTATTGGGACGTTGTTAATGGTTTAATAGATTTTGGAGGTTGTGACAAGGAAAACTATTTTAAAGATTTACTTGTAAATACTACAAAACCAGAAGACATTAAAAACAAACCAAAAATTAAAATTGACAAAAATTGGAATATTAATGGTCTAACAATTGGTCAATCAAATGAAAATGATTTCAAAAAATCGGCAATTAATAAAAATTTTGAAAGAGAAACTGTTATTGAAGGAAGTACTGGAGACATTAAAGAACTTACCTATAATAATGAATATAATAATTGCTATTTCTTTTTTAATATTACCAAAAAAAATAGTGACAATCCAAAATTTAATATTTTAAACGCATATTCTATAAGCGATATTGAACGGGTTGAAATCTCATTTGAAAATGGATTACTGCCTCTTTGCTCTCGAGCTCAAGTACTGCAAAAATTTAATAAGGATGAAATTGAAAATTATAACGATTATACATACTCAAATAACATCAAGATTAAGAATGATCTTCTAGATATTGGACTTTATTTTAATGACAAAGATCAACTTTCTAGTTTATACATTTTAAGCAAAAAAAAGCCCTGATTATTCAGGGCTTTGTTCTTTTTGCATATTTAATAAATACGCCATATTTGCTATTACGTGATCGTGTTTCTTGACGAATGAATTTTCTTCATTCCAAACATATCCTGCTAAAACAGAACATATTTTTTCTTTCACATCTGGATTTTCAGGCTGATGGAAGAATAAAGTTTGAAGATTTCCTGTGTACCATTCTTGTACATAAGTTGTGAAAACTGCAATTCCGCGTTTCATGTATTGTGTAAATTCTACTTCCCAATCAACAGGAATTCCTTGTGATTCTTTCAAATATAATTTTGCTGCCAACATTCCAGATTCAGTTGCAAAAGCTACACCTGAAGAGAAAACTGGATCTAAGAATTCTGAACTATTTCCTGTCAAAGCAAAACCATCGCCGTACATTCTTTTCACAGCTCTTGAATAGTTTTCTAATTTAACCGGCTCAAACAAAAATTCTGTTCCTTTGAATCTTTTGATATAATAATCTGATTTCTGAATGGCATTTCTTAAAGCCTCAGCATTATCTTTATTTTCAGAAAGAGAATTGATAAAATCTGTCGGACCAACAACTCCTAAACTTGTATTTCCGTTTGAGAAAGGAATTACCCAAAGCCAAACTTCGGTTTCCAAAATATCAAAAGAAATTTGAGTTCCTTCTTCTCCTTCTTCTCTATTTATATCTTTAACATGAGTAAAAATAGAAGAATGCGGATCTAATTTAGATGGCGTGTCCAAATCTAAAAGTCTTGGCAAAACACGTCCGTATCCGCTTGAGTCGATAATAAAGTTGGCGTGAATTTCTTTTAAATTCCCGTCTTTATCTTTTACAATAGTTTTTGATTTTTTTCCTTCAAAAGAAACCTCTAGAACTTCTGTTTCAAATTCTAAATCAATTCCTTTTCGCACCACTTCTTGCGCCATTGTGTTGTCAAAATCAGCCCTTGGAACTTGCCAAGTCCAATCCCAGCCTTCTCCAAATTTTTTACTGAAATCAAAATTGCAAATTTCTGCGCCTCTAATAAAACGAGCTCCTAATTTTTTTTCGAAGTTCATTGCATCAAGCGCTTCAAACAATTCTGCCTCTGCAAAATGGTCCATCACACGCGGAATAAGGCTTTCGCCTACTACAAGTCTCGGAAACTTCGTTTTTTCTACAACTTTTACTTTTACGTTGTTTTTAAAAAGATACGATGCCGAAACACATCCAGACGGTCCTGCACCAATCACTAAAACATCAACAAACTCCTTTGTCATATTAGAATTATTATCATTTAATTAACCTACATTTGCCATCATCAAAATAACTACATTTATTTTGATAAATAAAATTAAATTAGCACAACCAAAAACGATTTGATGAATACAATAAATGAATATTTAAGTTTAGCAGAATTTGAAGCCATAATCTTTGGAAAAAGTAAAGTTGCAATAAGCGATGTGGTCTTAAATCGAGTAAACGAAAGTTTTAATTTCTTAAAAGAATTCTCTGGAAATAAAGTAATCTACGGCGTAAATACAGGATTTGGTCCTATGGCTCAATACAGAATTAAAGAGTCTGATCAAATTCAGTTGCAATATAATTTAATTAGAAGCCACTCTTCTGGAACAGGAAAACCTTTAAATGCTGAGTGTGCAAAAGCAGCAATTTTGGCTCGATTAAATACACTTTCTTTAGGAAATTCAGGAGTTCATCCTTCTGTTATTCATTTAATGGCAGAATTAATCAATAGAGATATTACACCTTTAATTTTTGAACACGGCGGTGTGGGTGCCAGCGGAGACTTGGTACAGCTATCACATTTAGCATTGGTTTTAATTGGTGAAGGTGAAGTTTTTTATAAAGGAGACAGACGCCCAACGGCAGAAGTTTTCGAAATTGAAGGTTTAAAACCAATTCAAGTAGAAATTAGAGAAGGTTTGGCATTAATCAACGGAACTTCTGTAATGACAGGAATTGGAGTTGTAAATGTTCATTATGCTTCAAAATTATTAGATTGGTCATTAAAAGCTTCTTGTGCTATTAACGAATTAGTTCAAGCTTACGACGATCATTTTTCAGAAGAATTAAATCAAACGAAACGTCATAAAGGACAACAGGAAGTTGCAGAAAGAATGAGAACAAATCTTTCTGACAGTACTTTAATCCGTAAAAGAGAAGACCACTTATATTCTGGCGAAAACACAGAAGAAATCTTCAAAGAAAAAGTTCAGGAATATTATTCATTAAGATGTGTTCCTCAAATTTTGGGGCCAGTTTTAGAAACTATTAATAATGTAGCTTCTATTTTAGAAGACGAATTCAACTCGGCAAACGATAATCCAATTATCGACGTTAAGAACAAACACGTTTATCACGGAGGAAATTTTCACGGAGATTATATTTCGTTAGAAATGGATAAATTGAAAATCGTTATTACGAAATTAACGATGTTGGCAGAACGTCAATTGAATTATTTATTGAATTCAAAAATCAACGAAATTTTGCCTCCATTCGTAAACTTAGGAACATTAGGATTTAATTTCGGAATGCAGGGAGTTCAATTCGTTGCGACTTCAACAACTGCAGAAAGCCAAATGTTATCAAACCCAATGTATGTGCACAGTATTCCGAACAACAATGACAATCAAGACATTGTAAGTATGGGAACAAACGCTGCCGTAATTACATCAAAAGTAATCGAAAACTCATTTGAAGTTTTGGCTATCGAATTAATTACAATTGTTCAGGCAATTGATTATTTAGGACAAAAAGATCAAATTTCATCTGTTACTAGAAAATGGTACGATGATGTTCGCAACATAATTCCAGAATTTAAAGAGGATCAAGTAATGTATCCTTTTGTACAAAAAGTAAAAGATTATTTGATCAACAGTTAAAAATCTTTATTTTACAGTATTAATATTGAATCTTATAAACCATGAAAAAGTCACTTGTATTTTTATTGCTAAGCTGCATTCAATTTGTTAATAGTCAAGAATTAGCATTAGTTAAAAAAAACTCCAAAATTGGATATCTTACTAAAGATGGATCTTTTAAAATCGAACCTCAATTCAAATCTGCCAGAAGTTTTTCTGAAGGCTTGGCTGCTGTAGAAAACGGCGGAAAATGGGGATTTATCGATGCAAAAGGAACTTGGGTAATTCCAGCCGATTTTAAAGATGCTAAAGATTTTAACAGCGGCATCGCAATTGTACAAAAAGATAAAGATTGGGTTTACATTAATACGAAAGGAGAAATCCAGAAAGCACCTGCATCTGAAAAATTATTCGAATTTAATGATGGCGTTGCTTTTATCAGACAAAACAATAAAGTAGGATTGATCGATAACAAAATGGCGGTTGTTTTAGAACCAAAATACGATCAAATCAAATCTTTTGAAAATGGTTACGCAAGAGTTGAGCTAAACAAAAACTGGGGAATTATTGATACTAATGGAAAAGAATTAGTAGAACCTGTTTATAACGAAATCGGAAATTATTTTAAAGGAACAACTTGGGCTAGAAAAGATAAAACTTTCGGACTTGTAAGCGGTGGAAAATTTATTCCTGTTGACGGAGCAGAAAAAATCTGGGATTTTGAAACTCAAGATTTGACTTTCGCTAAAAAGAATGGAAAAATCGGATACATCGATTTAAAAGGAAATTGGGCAATTCTTCCTATTTATGATAAAGGAAAAGCATTCTCTAAAAATTTAGCTCCAGTTCTAGTTGGAAAAAAATGGGGATTCATTAATCCAGAAGGAAAATTTGTTATTGAACCAACTTACAATGATGCAGAAGTTTTCAGCACAAACGGTTTGGCTCCAGTAAAAGAAAGCAACTGGGGATTCATTAACGAATCTGGAAAATTGGTAATTCCGACGCAATACGGAATCACAACAAATGCTATCATCGCGATGTTTACGCAACAAGATAAAGGATTTATTGGCGGTGTTGCGAGAGTAAAAAACGAAGGAAAATGGGGATTTCTTAAACCAGACGGAACCGTTTTAGCCAACCAGTGGTTTGAAAACGCTGAACTATTTTCTAAAAGTACAGAAAAACCGCAACCAGCCGCAGCTCCTGCTGAAAAACCAAAAGAGGAAACTAAACCTACTGCAAAAAAACCTGCTGCAAAACCAGCACCGAAAAAAAAGAAATAATATTTATCTCCAAATAAATTAGAAATTTGCATAAATGAAACCGCATTATATAAAGCGGTTTCATTTATGACGAATAAAAATAAAACCTACATATATGAAATGTGTTTTAGTAACAGGCGGTTCGAGAGGAATTGGAAGTGCGATTTGTAAAAAACTAGCCGTAGAATCTGATTATCATATTCTGATTAATTATCATTCGAATAAAACGGCTGCCGAAGAAACATTGCAAGAAGTACAAAAACTAGGCGCAACCGGAGAAATCTTAGGTTTTGATGTTTCTAATTTTGAAGAAGTACAAAATGTTTTAACTGCTTGGCAGGAAGCAAATCCTGAAAAATTGGTTGAAGCAATTGTAAACAACGCCGGAATCACAAAAGATGGTCTTTTTATGTGGATGACTAAAGATGACTGGAACGGCGTTATGAATACTAGTGTAAACGGATTTTTTAATGTAACTCAGTTTTTCATTCAAAAAATGTTACGCAACAAATATGGCCGAATCGTAAATATGGTTTCAGTTTCTGGAGTAAAAGGAACTGCAGGACAAGCCAATTATTCGGCTGCAAAAGGCGCAATCGTAGCAGCGACAAAAGCTTTGGCTCAAGAAGTTGCGAAAAGAAATATTACTGTTAATGCTGTCGCTCCAGGTTTTATTAGAACCGATATGACAAGTCAGCTGGACGAAAAAGAATTATTAAAACTAATTCCAGTAAATCGTTTTGGCGAAGCCGAAGAAGTGGCAGATTTAGTAAGCTTTTTGATTTCTAAAAAAGCAAGCTATATTACAGGAGAAATTATTAATATTAACGGCGGAATATATTCTTAAGAATACTATGTTTGCATATTATTTTAAGTTTTTGTGAAAATTTAAAATTGCTCGCAATCACGATAGCTATCGGGAGCAGAGTCGCAAAGTTTTATTTAAAAAAGACTTTAAAAAACTTTGAACCTTTGTAGCAAGAAAAAAACTTTGTGCCTTTGTTCAAAAAATTACACTTTAAGGATTAAAAAATTACTTTTGAAAGACGATGAATAGAAGAGTTGTAATTACTGGAATGGGAATTTATTCTTGTATCGGAACTTCTTTAGACGAAGTAAAAGATTCGTTGTACGAAGGAAAATCTGGTATTCAGTTTGATTCTGAACGAAAAGAATTTGGTTTTCAATCGGCCTTAACAGGAATGGTTCCGAAAGCCGATCTTAAAAATTTATTGACTAGAAGACAACGTATGAGCATCGGTGAAGAAACCGAATATGCTTATATGGCCACTATAGAAGCGTTGAAAAATGCGAACATCGATGATGCATTTTTTGATGATCACGAAGTAGGTATTATGTACGGAAACGACTCTGTTTCTAAAGCAATCATTGACGCAACAGATATTGTACGCGAGAAAAAAGACACTGCGCTTATTGGTTCTGGTGCGATTTTTAAATCGATGAATTCTACTGTAACCATGAATCTTTCGACTATTTTTAAACTTCGCGGAATCAATCTTACTGTTAGTGCAGCTTGTGCCAGCGGTTCTCACTCTATTGGTTTGGCTTATTTTTTAATTAAAAGTGGCTTCCAAGATATTGTAATTACTGGCGGAGCACAAGAAATTAATAAATATGCCATGAGCAGTTTCGACGGATTAGGCGTTTTTTCTAACAGAGAAGGTGATCCGACAAAAGCTTCAAGACCTTTCGATTCTGATCGTGACGGATTAATTCCGAGTGGCGGCGGGGCAACTTTAATCCTTGAAAGTTATGAATCTGCTATTGCACGTGGTGCCAATATTATTGCCGAAATTGGCGGTTACGGGTTTTCTTCAAACGGAGGACACATCTCAACTCCAAATGTTGAGGGGCCTGCAACAGCAATGAAACGCGCCTTAGATGATGCCAAATTAGAAGCTTCAGATATCGACTATATTAATGCTCATGCAACTTCGACTCCTGTTGGAGATGCCAATGAAGCAAAGGCTATTTTTGAAGTTTTTGGAGAAAAAAATCCTCCTGTAAGTTCTACAAAATCCATGACAGGCCACGAATGCTGGATGGCGGGAGCTAGTGAAATCATTTATTCTATCCTAATGATGCAGCACGATTTTATCGCGCCAAACATCAATTTGGAAAACCCAGATGAAGATGCGTCAAAATTAAATTTAGTTAAAACTACGTTAAACAAAAAATTTGACATATTTTTGTCCAATTCTTTCGGGTTCGGAGGAACCAACTCTGCGTTGGTGGTTAAAAAGTTTAAATTGAACAATGAATAAAGAAGAGATTATAGCAAAAATAAATGGTTTTTTAGTTGATGAATTTGAAGTTGATAATGACGACATTGAACCTAATGCTAATTTAAAAGATACACTTGGGTTAGACAGTTTGGATTATGTTGATTTGGTGGTTTCAATTGAAGCAAACTTTGGTGTAAAACTAGTTGAAGCAGATTTTGTTGGAATTTCTGACTTTCAAAGTTTCTATGACCTTATCGAAAACAAAATCAAAGCCAAGTCAGCTTAATGAGTCAATGGGATGGTAAATCCAAAGGAACTGTTTTAGGTTATAGAATATTCGTTTTTTTAATTCAAAAAGCGGGTATAAAGTCTGCTTATGTCCTACTTTATTTTGTTGCTTCTTATTATTTTTTATTTCTAAGAAAAAGCAACAAAGCCATTTTCTACTATTTCAAAGAGAGGCTTCAATACTCCTATTTCAAATCCAAAAAAATGGTTTTCAAAAGTTACTACACTTTTGGACAAACTATTATTGATAAAGTTTCTATTTCTGCCGGAATGCGAAATAGATTCACTTACGAATTTGACGGAATCGAAACGCTAAAAAAATTACTGGCCGAAAAAAAAGGCGGTGTTCTTATTAGTGCGCACGTTGGTAATTTTGAAATTGCAGAACATTTTTTAGGAGATATCGATCTTAATTTCCAAATCAATCTTGTTACGACAGATTTGGAACATTCTGCCATTAAGAATTATCTAGAAAGCGTTTCTCAAAAACCTACCGTAAAATTTATTATTATAAAGGAAGATCTCTCTCATATTTTTGAGATCAACGCCGCTTTGGCTAATAACGAATTAATCTGCTTTACTGGCGATCGTTATTTTGAAGGAACCAAATCACTTTCTGAAACCCTTTTGGGCAAAGAAGCCAATTTCCCTGCGGGTCCATTTTTAATTGCTTCAAGATTGAAAGTCCCTGTAGTTTTTGTTTATGTAATGAAAGAACCAAACTTGCATTATCATTTATACGCAAGAGAAGCCGAAGTAAAACACCGCGACGAAAAAGCACTTTTGAAAGAATATGTAAAAAGCGTCGAAAGCATTCTGCACCGATATCCTTTGCAATGGTTTAATTATTTTGATTTTTGGAACCAGTTCGGAAATAAGGATTCATTATCAAAATAACACCAAACAGTTACTTTTCGGTTTGTTTTTTTTCAATAAATCAAAAAATTAGGAATTCTATGTCGTTGGTCGAAATAAGAAAATTCGTTTAAATAAATTTACTTACTTTTGCTGACCACCAAAGCCAAATCCTAATGAAAAATGTTCTCGTAATTTATTATTCTCAGTCTGGACAGCTAGAATCTATTGCACGAAATATTGCAAAACCATTTCTAAATTCGGAGGAAATAAATATCACTTTTCACGAAATACAATTAGAAAAACCATTTCCTTTTCCGTGGAATAAAGACTCTTTTTTTGATGCATTTCCAGAATCATTTTTACAGATTCCGACTGCATTAAAACCTGTTCCAGAAGAAATTCTAAATACAAAATTTGACTTGGTATTATTTCATTATCAGGTTTGGTATTTATCGCCTTCAATCCCAATTAATTCATTTTTGAAAAGCGACGATGCAAAGAAAATTTTGAATAATACGCCTGTCATTACCATCAGCGGATCTAGAAACATGTGGATCATGGCACAGGAAAAAATCAAAGTTTTATTGCGAAAAGCAAATGCTAATTTGGTTGGAAACGTAGCTTTGGTAGATCGCGTTGGAAATCTAATCAGCGTTATAACTATTGTAGAATGGATGTTTTCTGGAGTGAAGAAGAAATATCTAGGTATTTTTCCGCTTCCAGGAGTTTCAGATAAAGATATAGAAGAATCAACACAGTTTGGAGAAATCATGCTCGATTCTTTACAGCAAAATAATTTAGCGCAAATACAGCCGAAATTAGTCAATGCTGGTGCTGTAAAAATAAGTTCGTATTTAGTGACTGTTGACAAAACTGCCAATAAAATTTTCAATAAGTGGTCAAACATCATTTATAAAAATCAAAAAAACCGAAAACAGCTGCTTAAAGTATTTAATGTTTATTTATTCCTTGCGATATGGTTAATTTCACCAATAGTGTATATATTGCACCTTATTACCTATCCGCTTAAGTTAAAAACTATAAAAAAGGAAACTCAATATTATCAGGGAGTTTAGAAGACCAAATTTAGATTATGTTTGAAGTATATATTACAAAAGCTGCAAAATATTTGCCAAACGAAGCCGTTTCAAATGAAGAAATGGAAGCCTATTTAGGCCTTATCAATGATACTGCTTCTAAAGCAAGACGCATTATTTTGCGCAACAATAAAATTACAAGCCGATATTACGCTGTTGATAAAGAAGGAAAAAGCACACACAGTAATGCCGAATTAACAAAAAATGCCATTTTACCGTTATTCGACGAAAATTTTACGCCTCAAGATGTAGAAGTACTTTCATGCGGAACCTCAACGCCAGACATTTTTCTGCCTTCGCACGCTGCGATGGTTCACGGTCTGCTAAAAAATAAATCGGTAGAATTAAACTCTTCAACTGGAGTTTGCTGCGCCGGAATGAACTCTTTAAAATTTGGTTTTCTTTCTGTTAGATCTGGAAATTCAAACAATGCAATCTGCACAGGATCTGAAAAAGTTTCGACTTGGCTGAATGCTCAAAAATACAATCACGAGGCTGATAATTTAAAAAGCCTTGAAGAACAACCTATTATTGCTTTCAAAAAAGATTTCCTACGTTGGATGTTATCTGACGGTGCCGGAGCTTTCTTATTAGAAAATAAACCAAGAGGACCAATTTCGCTAAAAATAGAATGGATGGAAGCTTTTTCGTATGCTTACGAATTAGAAACCTGCATGTATGCTGGAGGTGATAAATTGGAAAATGGTGAAATTAAAGGTTGGAGCGATTATTCGCCAGAACAATGGCTAAACGAGTCTGTTTTTTCAATTAAACAAGACGTTAAATTATTAGACGAATTTATCTTGACAAAAGGTGCGGAAAGCATGAAAGATGCCATGGATAAAAACAATATAAAATCGGAAGATATCAATTTCTTTATTCCTCACGTTTCTTCTAACTTTTTTGTGGAAGGATTGAAAAAAGGATTAACTGAAAAAGGTATCGGAATGAGCGATGACAAATGGTTCATGAATCTTTCTAGAGTTGGAAATGTAGGCTCTGCTTCTATTTACTTGGCTCTTGAAGAATTAATGAATTCAGGGAATTTGAAAAAAGGAGATAAAATTTTATTATCTGTTCCAGAAAGCGGAAGATTTTCTTTCGCGTATGCGTATTTAACTGTTTGCTAATGGAAACAATGGCTTCTCTAGAAAAAGAAATGGTAGAAAATTTATTACCGCAAAAGTTTCCTTTTGTGATGGTGGACGCTATGCATTCTTATTCTGAAACTTCTTTGGTTTCTGGTTTAAAAATTCAGAGTGATAATATTTTTGCTGTTGAAAATACATTTCTAGAAGCAGGTTTAATCGAACACATGGCACAATCTGTGGCATTGCATACGGGATATCAATATTTTTTGAAAAACGAAATTGCTCCAACAGGATACATTGGTTCTATTAAAGAAATTGAAATTAGAAAACTTCCGAACGTAAACGACAACATTCAATCTGAAGTAACAATTCTGCAGGAATTTGCAGGAATCACTTTGGTTGATATTGTGACGACTTTAAATAATGAAGAAATTGCCAGAGGACAAATGAAAACCGTTTTGGCAAAATAAAAACAATAATGAAAACTACTTCTGCTGTTGACATACAAAATTATTTACCACACCGAGCGCCAATGCTTATGGTGGATTTGATTTTGGATATTGATGCCAACTTTGTAGAAACTATATTCTTGATCAAAGAAGACAATATTTTTGTTCAGAATAGTGTTTTTAATGAAGCAGGTTTAATCGAAAATACCGCACAGACGTGTTCTGCAATTGTTGGAAAAAAATACTTTTTTGACGACAACGGCATTGAAAATGAAAACATAAATGTAATTGGATTCATCAGCGCTTTGAAAAATGTAAAAATTCATGCGCTTCCAAAAGTTGGTGATTCTATTATAACCAAAGCCGATTTGGTTTCTAAATTCACCGGAGACGATTACACTTTATGCACGATGAGCTGCAAAAGCTTACTTGGAGAACAGATACTCTTAGAATGCGAAATTAACTTGTTCATTCAGAAAACAGTTTCGGTTTCGTAACAATTCCACTTGAAAATAACAACTAGGTAATGGAAAAAGATAAAGTACCTCAGGATCAAAGCAACTTAACGAAAAACAACGTAAAAGAGCTTTTGTATGCAACTGATGAAAATGGCAATTACACCACAACATTAAGTACAGGCTGGGAACCAAAAACAATTGCACTTTCAAATTCTATTGACGAAATAAACGAAAGAATTGCCGATGCAAAACAACAAGTTTTAGATGGCGAAGCAAGTCCGATTGTGTATTTTATGGAAGTCAATAAAATGGATCTTACGATTTTATCCAGTTATGTTGGGTTTTGGAAATGGCGCGTAAAAAGACATTTTAAACCAAGTGTTTTTGCTAAACTAAACGATAAAATCCTGAAAAAATATGCTGATACTTTTGGAGTATCAATCGAAGAATTAAAAAACAGCATTGCCAAATAAATGGAATTAACTTTCACACATCATCAGTCTGCTCATTGCGAGAATGGAGTAGCGTCAAATCTGCTAAAAAATAGCGGACTAAACATTAGCGAACCGATGGTTTTTGGTATTGGCTCAGGTTTATTTTTTGTATATCTGCCTTTCATAAAAGTGAATTATGCGCCAGCAATTAGTTATAGAACTTTACCTGGACAAATTTTCAATAAAGTTGCCAATCGTTTACATTTAAAAATAAAAAGACAAAAATTTTCTTCTGTAGCAAATGCGAATAAAGCTTTAGACGAAAATTTAAAAAATAATATTCCAACAGGATTACAAGTTGGAGTTTACAATTTAAGTTATTTTCCAGACGAATATCGTTTTCATTTCAACGCACACAATTTGGTCGTTTACGGAAAAACCGAAACCGAATATTTAGTGAGCGATCCTGTAATGGAAACCGTTACGACTTTAACTTATGAAGACATGAATAAAGTACGTTTTGCTAAAGGAGCTTTTGCGCCTCGCGGTCAAATGTATTATCCAATTCAGATTCCAAAAGATGTTGATTTAAAAAGCGCCATCATTAAAGGAATCAAAAATACTTGCAGAGATATGTTGGCGCCAATGCCAATTGTTGGTGTTCGCGGAATCAAATTTGTTTCAAAGCAAATTAGAAAATGGCCAATAAAACACGGGACTAAAAAAGCCAATCATTACTTGGCGCAAATGGTTCGTATGCAAGAAGAAATTGGAACTGGAGGCGGTGGTTTCCGTTTTATTTATGCGGCATTTTTACAGGAAGCTTCTGTTATTTTAGGTAACGAAGAATTGAAAGAACTTTCTAAAGAGATGACAAAAATTGGAGATTCATGGCGTGATTTTGCTGTTGAAGCTTCAAGAATTTATAAAAACAGAAGTGCCAAAGAAGATGCTTACAACACTATTGCCGATGAACTTTTGGACATTGCCAATAGAGAAGAAATCTTTTTCAAAAAATTAAAAAAAGCGATCAGCTAAAATCATATTTTGCAGTCTATCATTCAAATAGAATCCCTTTCGAAAAAGTACAAAAATGCAGAAATGTATTCTTTGAACAATGTTTCGCTAAATATAAATGAAGGTCAGATTTTTGGTTTGCTTGGACCAAACGGTGCTGGAAAAACCACTTTGATTTCCATGCTCTGCGGATTGGTAAAACCAACTTCAGGACATTTTACAATTGATGGTTTAGACTATCAGCATCATTCTTCAAAAATTAAAAAAATTATTGGTGTTGTTCCTCAGGAATATGCTTTGTATCCGACTTTGACAGCTAGAGAAAATCTGCTTTATTTTGGAAGCATGTATGGTTTAAAAGGTTCTGATTTAAAAGACAAAGTTATCGAAGCTTTGGATCTTTTAGGTTTATTGAAATTTGCCGATAAACAAGTTCAGACTTTCTCAGGCGGAATGAAACGCCGTGTAAACCTGATTGCAGGAATTCTTCACAAACCGAAAGTTTTGTTTCTGGATGAACCAACTGTTGGTGTCGATGTACATTCTAAAACGGCAATTATCGATTATTTGAAAGTTCTAAATCAAAACGGAACGACAATTATTTATACGTCCCATCATTTGGCTGAAGCCGAAGATTTCTGTACGCAAATCGCGATTTTAGATCAAGGGCAAATTTACGCACAAGACACTCCGTCGGCATTAATTGAAACTACAAAAGATGCTCGAAATCTCGAAGATGTTTTTATTTCATTAACTGGTAAAGCACTGAGAGATGGTATATAAAATTTGGATGTCGATAGTAAAAGAATTCCTTTTGCTAAGAAGAGATTTAGGCGGACTGATTATTTTATTTGTCATGCCTTTGGTTTTGGTCATTGCCGTAACTTTAATTCAAGACAGCACTTTTAAAGCCGTAACCGATTCAAAAATTCAGATTCTTTTGGTCGATAAAGACAAAGGAGCTGTTTCTAAAACTGTTTTTGAAAATTTAGAAAAAAGCAAATATTTCACCGTTGTAACACAAATTGACAATAAACCAATAACAGAAGAAATTGCCAAAGAAAATGTCTACAAAGGAAAATTTCAACTCGCAATTGTAATTCCAGAAAATCTAAGTTCTGATTTACAAGCCAAAGTCGATCAAAATGTAGAGAAAATTGTCAGCAATTTAGGTTTGACAGATAGCACTACAACTTCAGAACCTCAACGTGTTATTAAAGAAAAAGAAGTAAAACTGTATTTTGATCCAGCGGTTCAGATGAGTTTTAAAAATGCGGTGATGAGTTCGATTGACAAAATGATTTCGCAGATTGAAACCAAATCGATTTATTCGACTTTTCAAAAACAATTAGGCGAAGAAACAATCGATTTTGAACAGAAAAACTTTATTACTTTCAAAGAAATAATTCCGAGAATCAACAACAAAGAAGTTCGTCCGAATTCGGTGCAGCATAACGTTCCAGCTTGGACGCTTTTTGCAATCTTTTTTATTGTTATTCCGTTATCGATCAATATTGTAAAAGAAAAATCACAAGGAACTTTTGTTCGATTAAGAACCAATCCGGTTTCTAATTTGATTGTGATTATTGGAAAAACCATCACCTACTCGATCATTTGTATGATTCAGTTTTATATGATGGTTGCCGTTGCCGTTTTCTTATTTCCATCCATCGGATTGCCTTCTTTAAACATTGAAGGGCATTTCTTTTTGACCAGTGTTGTGGCTTTATTTTCGGGTTTTGCAGCAATCGGCTTCGGAATTTTATTGGGAACTGTCGCAAGCACGCAAGAACAATCTGCTCCTTTTGGCGCAACAAGTGTGATTATTTTGGCTGCAATTGGAGGCGTTTGGGTTCCTGTTTTTGCTATGCCAACAATCATGCAGTATATTGCAAAATCTTCTCCAATGAACTGGGGATTAGAAGCTTTTTACGATGTATTGCTTCGAAACGTTTCTTTCGTCGAAATCATTCCAAGAATAACTTTGTTATTTTTGTTTTTCATTATTACAACTTCCATCGCATTATTTTATGATAAAAAGAAAAGAGCAGTTTAAAGAAGCTACAGATCTAACCGTTACACATGAAATCAGGATTCGTTTTAACGAAACAGATCCGCTTGGAATTGTTTGGCACGGAAACTACATAACCTATTTCGAAGATGGACGAGAAGCATTTGGACGTGAACACGGACTTACCTATTTGGATATTGCCAAAACGGGTTACACCACTCCAATTGTAAAATCGACTTGCGAACATAAATTGTCTTTGCGTTACGGAGACGTTGTAACAATTGAAACAACGGTTGTTGACACGCCCGCAGCAAAAATGATTTATCGTTTTAAAATTATTGACGATAAAGGAGAAGTGGCCTGTACGGGAGAAACGACTCAGGTTTTTTTAGATAAAGATGGAAATTTAATGCTGACGAATCCTCCTTTTTATAAGGAATGGAAACGAAAAGTTGGGTTGTTGAAATAAAAGTTTTAGCCACAAATTTCACGAATTAGCACAAATTTAAAATCAAAAATCTTTTTTAAATCTGCTGACATCTTTATAAATCTGCGTGAAAATTTAAAAAATTGAGAGAAATAAAATGATAAGAGAAATATACATCACCGAAACGAATTGTATCACGCCTTTAGGTTTTGATGTTCAATCGAATGTCGAAGCCATACTTAATGGTGATTCTGGAATTCAGCTTCATAGTGATGTTTCTTTGATGCCAAATCCGTTTTATGCTTCGATTATCAACAATGAAAAAATAAATAGTGCTTTTGCAAAAATTAGCACTGAACCCAAATATTCCCGTTTAGAAAAAATAATGATTTTGGCTTTAGAGCCGATTATCAAAAATTCTAAAGTCGAATTAAATTCGAAAACTGCTTTTGTACTTTCTACCACAAAAGGAAATGTAACGGCTTTACAGAATAATTCTGAAGAAAGTTTTAACAATGCACATTTAGATGTTTTGGCGAAAAACGTTGCGAATTTCTTCGGATTTCAAACACAACCAATTGTAGTTTCAAATGCTTGCGTTTCTGGAATTTTAGCCGTTTCTATTGCTAAAAGAATGATTCAATCTGAACTTTACGATAATATTTTTGTTGTTGCTGGAGACGAAGTTTCAGAATTTGTTTTGTCTGGTTTTAATGCTTTTCAAGCGATGAGCGAACTGCCATGCAAACCATATTCTAAAAACAGAACTGGCGTAAGTTTAGGCGAAGCAACTGCAGCCGTTTTGGTTTCGGCGGAAGCCAAAAATGCCAAAATAAAAGTGATTGGCGACAGTTCGATAAACGATGCCAATCATATTTCTGGACCTTCAAGAACAGGCGAAGGCTTGTTTAGAAGTATTCAGAATGCTTTGAAAGAAGCTCAAATTGAAGCGAACAAATTAGATTATATTTCAGCGCACGGAACGGCAACTCCTTATAATGACGAAATGGAAGCGATTGCCTTAAATCGTTTAGATTTACAAAACGCTCCCATTAATAGTTTAAAAGGATTTTACGGTCATACATTAGGCGCTTCGGGATTATTAGAAACGGTTATTGCAATAGAATCTGCCAATCAAAATAAGCTTTTTGAATCAAAAGGTTTTGATGAAATTGGTGTAAGCGAAACTATTAATGTGATTGAAAAAAATCAAGAAAAGAATATTGAATATTTCCTGAAAACAGCTTCTGGTTTTGGAGGTTGTAATACGGCTGTGGTTTTTGAGAAAGTGAAAAACTAATTATAGAGTTTTCACAAATTAGAAATATAGTTTATGGATGATAAAATTGAACATTTAAAAAAATATATTGAAAGCAATCTTGAGCGAAGTAGTGGTGCTTTCGAATTTGTGATCCAACCTAATATCAGAGATATTGTTAGTAACTTAAACCAAACAGATAGTGAGAAATTTTCAGCAGAAATATTAAATTGGAATGAAGATATCCTTTATCACTTAGCGGACGAAATTCTTTTTAGCAATAATGAATACTTAGACAAAGATTACCTTTATTGTTCTATATTTTTAAGAATTCATCATAAGGAAAATTTAGATTTCTTATCACAATATTTATATGATTGCTACATTAGTTTGAATTTTGAAAAAATACCTTTAGATTTCTTCATACAACTTAAAGAAAAAGTAGAGGGTTTTTATACTATAAAAAATGGAAAAGAAAACGTTAGTCATTTCATAAGACCATTGAACGATATTATAAATAAAAAAATGACTCAAAACAAAACCAACATACAATCCTACATCAAAATCGAAAACAACGAAATTGTTTTGAACGGAACTTCTGTATTCAAAATTGAACCTACAGATTTTGCAGATTTTGCTAAACAAGCGTATCGAAATTTTGAAATGCAATATCCAAAGTTTTTCAAAATGGATGCTTTAAGCAAACTTGCTTTTTTAGGATCAGAACTACTTTTGAGTCCGATAACTTCAGACGAAAAGGAAAATAATATCGCTTTGGTTTTGGCTAATAAGTCTTCGAGTTTAGATACCGATGTGAAATATCAGGAATCAATTTCAGACAAAGAAAACTATTTTCCGAGTCCGGCGGTCTTTGTTTATACGCTGCCAAATATTTGTTTGGGCGAAATAAGTATTCGCCATCAGCTGAAAAGTGAGAATTCTTTCTTTATATTTGAAACCTTTAACGCCGAATTTATGTCGAATTATTCTAATATTCTTCTGAATACGAATAAAGCAGATACGGTTTTGTGCGGTTGGGTAGAATTTTACAATGACAATTATAAAGCGTTTCTTTGCACCATAAGCGCAGAAGAAAACGAAATATATAAAAACGAAACAATCAATACATTATACAATAAATAATCATGGAAGCATTAAAAGAAGAATTAAAAAATAAAATCATAACGACTTTAAACCTTGAAGATATTGCAGTTGAAGATATTGCTGATAATGATCCTTTGTTTGGAGACGGTTTAGGTTTAGACTCGATTGATGCACTTGAATTGATCGTGATTTTAGATAAAGATTACGGAATTAAATTGGTTGATCCGAAAGAAGGAAAAACTATTTTCCAGTCAATCGAAACTATGGCGGCGTATATCAGCGCTAACAGAACGAAGTAATTTGCATAAACTTTGTAAAGCAAGAGTTGCTATTTAAAAAGCTTAAAAAACTTTGCGACTCTGCGACTTTGCGAGATTAAATTACATGCTTCTTTCTATTAAGTTGCGAGAAATCTGCTCGCAAAGACGCGAAGACGCAAAGTTTAATCTAAAATCATAAATCTAAAATTAGATGAAAGGTGTTGCTATAACGGGAATGGGAATTATCTCTGCGATTGGTAATTCGGTTGAGGAAAATTATATTTCGTTGATCGAAAACAAAATCGGTATTTCTCGTATTCAAAATATATCTACTGTTCACGCAGATGTAATCAAAGTTGGCGAAATCAATAAAACCAACGAAGAGCTCATCAACGAATTGCAGCTGAACGATGATAATAATTTCTCAAGAACCGCTATGATTGGCACTTTGGCAGCAAAACAAGCTGTTGAAAATGCCGGCATTACCGATATAAATGAATTTAGAACCGGACTTATCTCTGCTACAAGCGTGGGCGGAATGGATATGACGGAAAGACATTATTACGATTATTTCGAAAAACCAGAATTGGTTAAATACATCACTTGCCACGACGGCGGCGATGTTGCTGAAAAAATTGCTGAAGAATTAGGTTTAAAAGGAATGGTGACGACGATTAGTACGGCTTGTTCTTCTGCCGCGAATTCGATTATGTTGGGCGCGAGATTAATCAAAACGGGAAAATTAGATCGCGTAATTGTGGGCGGTGCCGATGCTTTGGCTAAATTCACCATCAACGGATTTAAGACTTTGATGATTTTATCAGACGATTATAACAAACCTTTTGACAATACTAGAAAAGGACTAAATCTTGGAGAAGCAGCTGCTTTTTTAGTTTTAGAATCGGATGAAATTGTTGCGAAACAAAACAAAAAAGTTTTGGCTAGAGTTTCTGGTTACGGAAATGCAAATGATGCTTTTCACCAAACTGCCTCTTCAGAAAATGGAGACGGAGCATTTTTGGCAATGAAAAAAGCGTTTGAAGTTTCGGGTTTAAAACCTTCTGAAATTGACTACATCAACGTACACGGAACGGCAACTCCAAATAATGATTTATCTGAAGGAAGGGCTTTGCTTCGAATTTATGAAGATGAAAAAGTTCCAGATTTCAGTTCTACAAAACCTTTTACAGGACATACATTAGCGGCTGCGGCTGCGATTGAAGCTGTTTACAGTGTCTTAGCAATTCAAAATAATGTGGTTTATCCGAACTTGAATTTTGACATTCCGATGGAAGAATTTGATTTGAAACCACAGACTTCTTTAAAAAACAAAAATATTGAACATGTTTTATCCAACTCTTTTGGTTTTGGAGGTAATTGTTCAACCCTTATATTTTCAAAAAGCTAATGAAAAAAACATATATAAATGGAGTAGGCTGTATTTCGACTCAAAAAACATTTGATACTGTTTTTTTGGAAGAAGCTGTTGTAAATCATGATGAAAATGTACTGGCAATTGTTCCGCCAGTATACAAAGAATATATTTCGCCAGCTGCCAGCCGACGCATGGCAAAAGGTGTAAAAAACGGAATCGTTGCTTCGGCTTTGGCCATGAAAGATGCTAATTTAGAAAACGTCGATGCGATTATTACCGGAACTGGTTTAGGCTGTATCGAAGATTCTGAAAAATTCCTGAAAAGCATTTTAGATAATAACGAAGAATTTTTAACTCCAACTTCTTTTATCCAATCGACTCACAATACGGTTGGTGCGCAAATTGCACTTTTACAGCAATGTAAAGGTTACAATTTCACCTACGTGAATGGTGCAGTTTCTTTTGAATCAGCTCTTATTGATGCTAAAATGCAAATTGAAGAAGACGAAGCTAATTCAATTTTAGTTGGTGGCGTTGATGAAAATGGCGATTATACTACTGCCCTTTTCAAATTAAACGGCCGTATTAAAAAAGACAATTCTGGTCCGTACGATGTTCTGACTTCTGATACAAGCGGAGCAGTTTACGGAGAAGGCGCGAGTTTTTTTGTTTTAGAAAACGAAAGAAAAGAAAATACGTATGCTGAAATTTTAGATGTTTCGATCATTAATACATTGGAAGAAAATGAAATTGAAGCTGCAGCTAAATCTTTTCTAAAAGCAAATAATTTAGAAATTTCAGATATTGATGCCTTAGTTTTAGGTTTTGACGGAAATGTTGATTTCGAAAATTATTATAGAAATCTTGCTGAAAATACTTTTGCTCAAACTCCTGTTTTGTATTACAAACATTTGAGCGGTGAATATGATACGGCTTCGGCTTTTGCTTTTTGGATGGCTTCTAAAATTTTAAAAACACAGGAAATTCCAGAAATCGTAAAAGTGAATGCGGTTGAAAAACCAAGCTATAAAACGATTTTATTATACAATCAATTAAACGGAAAAAACCATAGTTTTACGCTGCTGTCAAAATGATAACGCATAAAAACATATCGCTGTTTTTTATCTTTTTATTGCTTTTAATATTTCTTCTGAATCTTTATACTGCAATAAATTTGTGGTTCTTTTTTGCTATAATTTTTATCTGGATTGGGATAAATGCTTTTGGTTCTGCCAGAATTTCATCCAATTATCATGTAAAAGCTTTCTGCAATAACCCGTTAGAAACAGAAAAAAAAATCGCGCTTACTTTTGATGACGGTCCAAGCATTTATACTTTGGAAGTTTTAGAACTTCTAAAGAAATATAATGCCAAAGCCTCTTTTTTCTGCATTGGAAAAAATATCGAAACGCATCCTGAAATTCTTCAAAAGGTTATTTCCGAAGGTCATTTAGTTGGAAATCATTCTTATTCTCATTCTAAGTTTTTTGATTTTTATAATGAAGATAAAATAACCGAAGAACTTCGTAAAACAGATGAACTTTTGGAAAAGTTCACTTCCAAAAAAATCAACTTTTTTCGTCCGCCTTATGGAGTTACGACGCCTTCCATTCGAAGAGCTTTGAAAGTAACGGGACATCAAGTTATCGGATGGAATATTCGTTCGCTTGACGGAGGAACAAAAAATCAGGAATTGATTTTAAACCGAATGATTAAGCACATTTCTCCCGGCGGAATCGTACTTTTGCATGACACTGGAACACATTCGGTTTTGGTACTGGAACAGTTTTTGCAATTTTTACAGCAAAATAATTATCAAGTCGTTTCGATTGAAGAACTTTTGAATCTTAAAGCTTATGCGAACTAAAATATTTCTATTCTTATTTACATTCACCATTTTTAATTTGAGTTTGTCTGCACAAGAGCAAAAAATGACTGCTGCAGAAATCACTCAATTTAAGGAAGATGTAAATGTAGTGGCCAAAAAAATCAAAACCTTGACTACTGATTTTGTCCAGTACAAACATTTAGATTTTTTATCGAAAGACATTGAGACTTCTGGGAAAATGGTTTTTAAAGAACCTGCTTTGCTTCAATGGCAATATAAGAAACCATATAATTACAGCATTACTTTCAAAAATGGAAAAATCCTGATTAATGACGAGGGAAAGAAAAGCGCTGTTGATATTGGAAACAGTAAAATATTCGCCCGAATCAATAAATTAATTATTGGAAGTGTAAGCGGAAATATGTTTGATGATAAAGAATTTACGATTTCATACTTTAAATTGAAAGGTCAGAATTTGGCGAAATTTATTCCGAAAGATGCGACGCTGAAAAAATATATCAAACAAATCGAACTGACTTTTGACAAAGAAGAAGCAACAGTTGTTCAGGTAAAATTGTTAGAATCATCTGAAGATTATACCCGAATTGTACTTAAAAATAAAGTGATCAATGCAAAAATCGACGATTCAGTTTTTACTAATTAATTGCTTTTTGGCAATTGTTTTAATTTCTTGCGGCTCGGTCACAAAAAATTATACGCCTAAAAAATTAGACAAAACGTCTTACACGGTTCCGTATTTCACAGATTCAAAAGCTGATTATGTTTATAAAACCAATATTAGCGTTTACGGAAACGAATTGTCTGGAATTTTCATTGCCAAGAAAATAAACGATACCACGCATCGAGTGGTTTTTACAACCGAATTTGGAAATAAATTAATGGATTTTGAAATCTCAGAAACCGATTTTAAAGTCAATTCTATTGTTTCAGAATTAGATCGAAAAATATTGATTAATACTTTAAAAGAAGATTTCAGATTGCTTTTAAAGAAAGAATATCAGATTCAGAAACAATTTGAAAATGAATCTGCTGACATTTATAAATCGGCAGGCGGCAAACGAGACAATTATATTTTTATCTCCAAAAAAGATCAGAAATTAGAAAAGATCGTTCATTCATCAAAAACAAAAGAAAAATTTACACTGCTTTTCAATTCAGAAAACAATATTTTTGCTGAGAAGATTCAAATAATTCATCAAAATATTAAGCTGAAAATCGATTTGCAACAGCTGAAATCAGAATAGAAAATTAAACTAACCATAAACTTTAAATCAATTAGAAATGAGAAAATTTGCTGTACTTGCATTTGTTTTATTTATCGGAATCCAAGCAAATGCTCAGGTAAAAGCTAGCCCTGGACTTAGAGGAGGTTTGAATATATCAACATTATCAAATGTTGACGACAACAGTTCGAAAACAGATTTTTATGTTGGTGGATTAGTAAATATTAAATTCAATAAATTTTTCTCTGTACAACCTGAGATAACCTATTCAAGACAAGGTGATGAAGGAAGATACTTTGAAAACGGCCGTTATTATTCTGAAAAATACGAACTGAATTATATAACGCTTGGAGCCGTTGCTAAATTTAACTTTGGAGGTGGTGGTTTTCATCTATTGGCAGGACCGTCATTAGATTTAAAAGTTAGTGATAACTACATCAATTCTGATCCAGAAGACTTTGACTTGGCATTGGTTGGCGGTATTGGTTACTCATTACCAAACGGACTGACTTTTGAAGCGAGAATTAAGCAGGGATTAATTGATATTTATGGCTATAATGGATATCATAATGATAATGATTATTATTACGATGATGTGATTTTGAATCAAGTTTTTCAGATCGGTATTAGCTATACATTCAAGACAAAATAAAAAATATGATTTTACAAGATTTTTATAAAATACTATCAGAAGAAAAAACATCTGATTCAAAATATACAATTACAATTTTAGTCAATGCAAAACATGAGGTTTTTAAAGGGCATTTTCCTGGAAATCCTATTATGCCTGGTGTTTGTATGATTCAGATAATTAAAGAATTAACAGAATCTATTTCAAAAAGTTCACTGATGATTCAGTCTTTAGCAAATGTAAAATTCATGGCTCTAATTAATCCAGAAGTTACACCAGAATTAAGATTGGAACTTGATGTTACAACAACAGAAGACGGTTTGGTAAAAGTGAAAAACACGACTTACTTTAACGACACGACTGCCCTTAAACTGAGCACGGTGTACAAAAAAATATAATTATGAAACTCTTACTGACATTATTTTTATGGGTTAGTTTTGCTGGGACGCCAGATTTGGCTTCGATCCGCAAAATGTATTCTGATGTGGCAAAATCAGAAACAAATGCCAAAGATTTTGTAGAAAAACTTGCTGGCGTTTCTAATAATGACGATAAAATTTTAGTGGCTTACAAAGCGGCTTCTATTTTAGTAGATTCTAAATTTGAAAAGAAATTAGGCCAGAAAATGGAGCGTTTTAAAGAAGGTGCAAAATTATTGGAAGCAACAATAAAAAGTGATCCGAGCAATATTGAAATGCGAATGATCAGACTAAGCGTTCAAGAAGATGTTCCTGCAATTACGGGCTACAAGAAAAATATTAAAGAAGATAAAAAATTCATTACAACATATTATGCATCGCAAGGTGCGGCTTTGAAAGACTATCTTAAAGATTTTGTTTTGCAATCTAAAAGTTTCTCTGAAAAAGAGAAGCAATTTGTAAAATAAGCTCAAAAAATACCACATGAAATCACAACAGGAATTGCTTAGTTCGACTAACTTTTGCGTTATTGTGCCTACGTACAATAATCAAAAAACACTGAAAAAAGTACTGGATTCTATTTTAGATTTCACCACAAATGTCATTATTGTCAATGACGGTGCTACTGATTCTACAAGCGAAATTTTAAAATCGTATTCACAACTAACTCAAATTCATCATCCTAAAAATTTAGGAAAAGGAAGAGCGTTGAGAAACGGATTTAGAAAAGCGCTTGAATTGAATTTTGAATACGCCATTACAATCGATTCGGACGGACAGCATTTTGCAACTGATATTCCTGTTTTCTTAGAAGCCATTCAAGAGGAACCAAACACGCTTTTGATTGGAAGCCGAAATATGACTCAGGAAAATGTTCCGAAGAAAAGCAGTTTTGGAAATAAGTTTTCGAACTTTTGGTTCAAGTTTGAAACTGGAATTAAACTAGACGACACGCAATCTGGATTTAGATTATATCCGCTTCGTTTATTGCCAAAACGTTTTTATACCAATAAATTTGAATTTGAAATCGAGGTTATTGTGCGCGCTGCGTGGAAAGGAATTGTAGTTAAAAATATTCCTATTCAAGTTTTGTATGATCCTGCAGAAAGAGTTTCGCATTTTCGTCCGTTTCAAGATTTTACTCGAATCAGTATTTTGAATACCGTTTTGGTAACCAATGCTTTGCTGTACATAAAACCGAGAGATTTTTTTAGAAGAGCAAAAAAAAAAGGTTTTAAAAGATTCTTTCTAGAAGATATTTTAGAAAGCAAAGATTCTAATTTTAAAAAATCTGCGGCAATTGCTTTAGGTATTTTTATCGGACTTTCTCCTTTTTGGGGATTTCAAACTGTGCTCCTTTTTACTTTTGCCGCTCTGTTCAGACTTAACAAAGTCATTGCCTATCTTACTTCAAACGTAAGTTTCCCGCCTTTTATTCCGTTTATTATTTATGCTTCGCTTCAAGTTGGAAGTGTTTTTGTTTCCAGCAATGCACCATTAGTTTTAGACAGTTCCATTACGCTCGACGATATTCAAAAAAATGCTACACAATATATCGTAGGAAGTCTTATTTTAGCATCCGTTTCTGCACTAACAGTTGGCTTGATAAGTTATTTGCTTTTAACGGCTTTTAGTTCTAAAAACGAAACAAATATTTAAGTTATGTTTTCCAGTAATTTCACAAATTAGCACAAAATAATTCGTGAAAATTCGTGAAATTCGTGGCTGAAAAACTTAACCAACAATCATGCATCAATATTTCTACGCCATTCATTTATTTGTAACCCGAAGAAAATCTCTATCGGTTCTTTTGGCTATTTTGATGCTTGTTGTTTTTGGATTCTTCGCTTCAAGATTAAAGTTTGAAGAAGACATTACCAAACTTATTCCGACCAACGACAAAACCGATGTTACTGCCAAAGTTTTAAAACAATTAAACTTTGCCGATAAAACTACCGTAATTTTCAGTTTGGATAAAAACGGTTCTGCCGAAGATTTAAAAGAAATGGCAACTGTATTTTCAGACAGCGTTTCTAAATCTTGCAAACCTTACATAACAGGAATTCAAGGAAAAATTGACGAAGAAAACATTCAAGAAACTATTGATTTTGTTTACAATAATCTTCCTCTTTTTTTAGATGATAAAGATTATGCTGCTATCGAAAAGAAACTTCAAAAAGATAGTATTGCGGCAACTGTACAAGGAAATTACAAATCGATTATTTCTCCTTCTGGATTTATTACCAAAGATTTTATTCTGCAAGATCCGTTTGGGATTTCGTTTATCGCTTTAAAAAAATTACAGCAATTAAATATTGGTGACGATTTTACACTAGAAAATGGTTTTGTAATGACGAAGGATAAAAAGAAATTACTGCTTTTTATCACTTCAAATATTCCTTCGAGTGAAACAGAAAAGAACACCATTTTTGCTGAAAAGCTTAAATCGATTCAAGAAAATTTAAATCAGCAGTTTAAAGGAAAAACTTCTATCAGTTATTTTGGTTCTGCTTTAATTGCTGTTGCAAATGCAAATCAGATTAAAGGAGATATTATTTTGACGACATCAATCGCGATGTTTACCTTAATGCTGATCTTGATTTTATTTTATCGAAAAATTTTAATTCCGCTGATTATTTTTCTTCCGACGGTTTTTGGAGGTTTGTTTGCGGTTGCCTTTTTGTATTTCGTTAGAGAGCAGATTTCAGCAATTTCATTAGGAATTGGTTCTATTTTATTAGGAATCACAATCGATTATTCCATTCATATTCTCACGCATTACAAGCACAACAGCGATGTAAAAACGTTGTACAAAGACATTACAATGCCCGTAATTATGAGCAGTTCTACAACTGCCGTTGCGTTTTTATGTCTGCTTTTTGTAAAATCGGATGCGCTAAATGATCTTGGAATTTTTGCTGCTGTTATCGTTATGGCTTCGGCAATTTTCTCGCTTTTGATTATTCCTCACTTATATAAACCAAAAGAAAATCCGGCAGAACACAAGAAAAATGTAATCGATAAAATGGCTCATTTTTCTTTTCACAATAATAAAATCTTAATCGGACTTTGCGTTATCATTACCATAATTTGCTGTTTTACTTATAATGATGTTGGTTTTAATAACGATTTATCGCAGCTGAATTTTATTCCAAAAGACATTAAAGCTGCTGAAAAACAATTGGAAGAAAGTACAAGTTTAACTTCCAAAACTATTTATGTCGCTTCTTACGGAAAAACGATGGAAGAAGCTTTGCAGCATAATAGTCTTCTTTTCGAAAATTTAAATACAGAAAAACTACAGCATAAAATTTTAAATTTCAGCTCGGTTGGCGGAATTGTGCTTTCGCAAAAGGAACAATTACAAAAAATCGAGAAATGGAATTCATTTTGGAATTCGCAGAAAAAACAATTCGTAAAATCAGAATTAATTGCTGAAGGCGCTAAACTTGGTTTTAAACCTTCAACTTACAGTTTATTTTTTGACCAATTAGATTTAGATTTCAAGCCAATTTCTTCCAATGATTATCTTCAAATAAAAGCACTTCAATTACAAGAATTCATTACAGAGAAAAATGGTTTTTATACCGTTTCAACTTTAGTAAAAGTCGCTCCAGAACAGCGCGACGCTTTTGTAAAAGCTACTTCAAAAACAGAAAACGTAATTGCAATCGATCGTCAGCAGATGAACGAAACGTTTTTTAGCACTCTAAAAACCGATTTTAATTCGCTTGTAAATTACTCTTTCGTTGCCGTAATTTTAATTCTATTTTTCTTTTTCCGAAGAATCGAATTGGTCATTATCAGCTGTATTCCAATTGCTTTAACAGGAATTGTAACGGCAGGAATTATGGGCATTTTTGGCATTCAAATGAATATTTTCAGTATGATTGTCTGCACTTTGATTTTTGGTCACGGAGTCGATTTCAGTATTTTCATGACGAGTGCATTGCAAAAAGAATACACAAACGGAGTTAACGAAATTGCGATTTATAGAACGTCAATCATTCTGGCGGTAATCACGACAATCTTAGGAATCGGCGCGATGATTTTTGCTAAACATCCAGCTCTTACTTCCATTTCATTGGTTTCATTAATTGGGGTTTTTGCTGCCTTGATTATCACATTCATTTTTTATCCGATTTTATTCAAACTGTTTTTATCAAATCGTCCCAAAAAAGGAAATCCACCTTTTCAATTGCGAACTTTTACTCATGGCGTAATTTCGTTTGCCTATTATGGTTTGGGTGGAATTGTAATGTCGATTTTCAGCTTTACGCTAATGCCGATTTTGCCTTTTAGTAAAAAGTCAAAAATGAAAGCTTTCCGATATGTGGTTTCAAAATTCATGAAATCGGTATTGTATTCGAATCCTTTTATTCGCAAAAAAGTCGTAAATAATTTCCATGAAACTTTTGAAAAACCAGCGGTAATTATTGCCAATCATTCTTCATTTCTAGACATTTTATCGATCGGAATGCTGAGTCCAAAAATCATTTTCTTGGTAAGCGACTGGGTTTACAACTCTCCTATTTTTGGTGGCGTTGTGAGAAAAGCAGGTTTTTATCCTGTTTCTGAAGGTCTTGAAGGCGGAGTTGAACATTTGCGTAAAAAAGTAAACGAAGGTTATTCGTTAATGGTTTTCCCAGAAGGAACGCGATCAGAAAACAATGTTATAAAGAGATTTCATAAAGGTGCATTCTTTCTTGCTGAAGAATTTAAAATAGATATTCTTCCTGTAGTTATTCATGGTGCTTCAGAGTTAATTCCGAAAGGTGATTTTGTCATTCATCACGGAAAATTGACGGTTACAATTTTAGAAAGAATTACACCAGAAAATCTTTCATTTGGAACTAATTATACTGAAAGAACGAAACAAATAAGTGCTTTCTTTAAAGGAGAATATCGCAAAATTCGCGAACAACTTGAAGGCCCAGATTATTTCAAAACCATGCTCATTAACAGTTACGATTATAAAGAAATCGAAATTGGAAATAGCGTCAAAAAGGATTTAAAACAGAATCTCGAAACGTATTACAGCCTAAACAAACACATTGCGCCAAAAGCAAAACTGCTTCATTTAGGAAATGATTACGGGCAATTGGATGTTTTGTTGACGCTGCAGGAACCGCAACGAAAAATAGTTTCTTTTATAAATGACGAAGAAAAATTGCTGGTTGCCAAAACGAATTATTTAGTCAAAAAGAGAAAAATAACCTATCTCGAAAAATTAGAATCAGCAATTGAAAATCATTACGATATACTTTTAATTTCTGATGAAAGTTATGAAGCGGAAATCGAAAAAGTAATTTCAACCACTTCTTCTATAATTTTAGTGAATTGTTCTCGTTTAAAAAATCAGTTGAAGGATTTTGAAATTGTTTCTGAAGAAAATACTTTAATCGTTTTAAAGAAAAAATAAATGAAAAAACAGTACGATGTAGTCATAATTGGCAGCGGTTTAGGCGGATTGGTTTCTGCTGTTATTCTGGCAAAAGAAGGCTACAGCGTTTGTGTACTCGAAAAGAACAATCAATATGGCGGAAATCTGCAGACTTTCGTAAGAGATAAAACCATTTTTGATACTGGAATTCATTACATCGGAGGTTTAGGTGAAGGCCAAAATCTTAACCAATATTTCAAATACATTGGAATAATGGATCATTTGAATCTGAAAAAATTAGACGAAAATGGTTTTGATATTATTTCTTTTGATAATGATGAAACCGAATATCCGCATGCGCAAGGTTTCGAGAATTTCATTGAAAAACTAACTCAATTTTTTCCAGAAGAAAAAGAAAATTTAGAAAGATATTGCCAAAAAATAAAAGCGGTTTGCAAAACATTTCCGCTTTACAATCTAGAATCTGAAGGAAAATATGATGATGAAATTCTAACGCTTAACGCGAAAGAAACAATCGATTCTTTTACTCAAAATGAGAAACTAAAAGCGGTCTTGGCAGGATCTAATTTTCTTTATGCTGGCATAGCTGAAAAATCACCTTTTTATGTACACGCGCTTGTTATCAATTCGTACATCGAAAGTTCGTGGCGTTGCATAAATGGCGGAAGTCAGATTACGAAACAACTTCTGAAACAGTTGAAAAATTTCGGAGGTGAATTCTTTAAACATAAAGAAGTAACTCAGATTGAAGTTGAAAATCAAAAGGTAAATTCGGTAAAAATGAAAGACGGAACAGAAGTTTCTGGAACGTATTTTATTTCGAACATTGAACCGAAAACAACTTTGAAAATGGCGGGTCAGGGAAACTTCAGAAAACCCTTTTTCAATAGAATTCAGAACTTAGAAAGTGTTCTTTCTGCCTTCAGTTTATATATTGTTTTTAAGCCGAAAACTTTCAAATACATCAATCATAATTATTACCATTTTAAAAGTGCGAATGATGTTTGGACTTCGTATGAGTACGACGAAAATTCTTGGCCAAAGACTTTTATGGCGTCTATGAATCCGTCGAAAAAAGACGAAGAATGGGCAGACGGAATGACGTTTTTAACGTATATGAAATATGATGATGTTAAAGCTTGGGAAAGTACATTTAATACCACTTTTGAAGAAAATGAAAGAGGTGAAAGTTATGACGAATTCAAAGCTAAAAAAGCGGCAAAGTTTTTAGAAGAAATCGAGAAAAAATTTCCAGGAATAAAAGATTGCATTAAATCGGTACATACTTCTACTCCACTTTCGTACCGAGATTACATTGGCGGAGACGGCGGAAATATGTACGGATATGTTAAAGATTCAAATAATCCGATGAAAACTATGATTCCGACTAAAACTAAGGTAGAAAATCTTTATCTTACAGGCCAAAGTATTAACATGCACGGTGTCTTGGGAGTTACGGTTGGAGCGGTCATAACTTGCTCTGAAATTGTAGGAAAAGAATATCTGCTGGAAAAAATTAAAAAAGCATCTGAATAAGTCATTATGAAAAACCGAATATTTTACCTCTTCTTTATCGGTTTTTTAAGCTTGCTGACTTCCTGCGGTACTTCAAAATCAAAAAAACATACGCCAGATATTACGGCTTTCAACAATACAAAACCTGTCGTTGAGAAATTATCAGACAGCGTTTTCCTTTCTGGAAAAAATTCGCTTTTAAAAAATAAACAAGGTCTTTGGGAATTGTATGTTGAAGGCGATCCGCTAGAAATCGGACTTTCAACTGGCGCTTTGACTGATTCACTTTTGCATAAACAGCAACGTATTTTTTTCTCTAAAATAACCGATTTAATTCCGTCCAAATTTCAGCAGAAACTGCTTCGCCATTTTCTAAAATGGTACAATCGCAAACTGTATTTAAATGTTCCCGACGAATATCAAACGGAGATTTATGGCGTTTCTCAATATACTTCAACCGAATTTGACAATATTGCACCGAAATATCAGCGCGGTTTGTATTTGCATGCGGCACACGATATCGGTCACGCATTGCAAGATTTGGCTTTGGTTGGCTGTTCTTCTTTTGCGGCTTGGAATGAAAAATCGGAAGATGGAAATTTAATCTTGGCGCGAAATTTTGATTTTTATGTGAATGACGCTTTCGCGGAAAATAAAATAGCCGCCTTCATAAAACCAAAAGAAGGATTTCCGTTTATGATGGTCACTTGGCCTGGAATGATTGGTGCCGTTTCTGGAATGAATCTCGAAGGTTTGACCGTTACGATAAATGCTTCGAAATCTAAAATTCCGCTTAGCGCGAAAACTCCGATTTCGATTTTAACTCGTGAAATTTTACAGCACGCCAAAAATCTAGACGAAGCAATTGCTATCGCAAAAAAAAGAAAAGTATTTGTTTCTGAATCGATTATGGTTGGAAGTGCGAATGATAACAAAGCGATTTTAATTGAAGTTTCTCCCAATAAAATGGACGTTTACGATGTTCCAAATAGTGATCAATTAATTTGTTCGAATCATTTTCAAGGCGAAGCTTTCAAAGATGATAAAAGAAATCTGGAGCAAATTGCCAATAGCCATTCTGAATATCGATATGAAAGAATGCAGGAATTGCTGTCTGAAAATCCAAAAGTAAATCCTGAAATTGCTTCGGAAATTCTTCGAAATAAAGACGGTTTAAAAAATGAAATTCTAGGTTTTGGAAATGAAAAAGCATTAAATCAGCTTTTAGCGCATCACGGAATTATCTTTAAACCAAAAGAAAAATTGGTTTGGGTTTCGGCAAATCCTTTTCAATTGGGCGAATTTGTTTGTTATGATTTGAATTCGATTTTCGGCGAAAGCCAAAATTCAGCAAAATCGTTTCAGAAAGAAAATTTGAATATTGCGAAAGATCCTTTTGTGGAAACAGTTGCTTTTCAGAATTTTAAAAAGTTCAAAATTGAAGATCATAAATTAGATTCTATTTTAGAAAAGAAAGAAACCGTTTCTCTAGAATTTCTCCAGAATTATCAAGCGTTAAACCCTAATTATTGGGTTGTATATTATAAGACAGGATTGTACTTTTACCAAAAAAAGGAATTTCTTCAGGCAAAGCTGAATTTTGAAAAGGCTTTGAGTCATGAAGTCACTACAGTTCCTCAAAAAGAAGAAATTGAAAAATATTTAAAAAAAGTCAAAAGAAAATTAAAATGATTCCAGCAATAGAAAAAAATTCTTTAGAAGAAATTAAAATTTTTCAAGAACAAAAATTAGTTGAACTTCTAGAATATATCAGCGAGAATTCTCCGTTTTACAAAAGACTTTTTGCTGGACAAAACATTGATATTTCGAAAGTTAAAACGCTGGAAGATTTACAGTTTTTACCTGTTACTACCAAAGAAGATTTACAACAATATAACGATGATTTCTTATGCGTTCCGCAACATAAAATTATCGATTACGCTACAACTTCGGGAACTTTAGGAGATCCTGTAACTTTTGGTTTAACCGATTCTGATTTGGATCGATTGGCTTATAATGAAGCAATTTCGTTTGCTTGTGCCGGAATTGCAGAAGGTGATGTTGTACAATTAATGACGACAATTGACCGAAAATTTATGGCTGGTTTGGCTTATTTTCTTGGTCTTCGAAAATTGAAAGTGGGCGTAATCAGAGTTGGTGCAGGAATTCCAGAAATGCAATGGGATTCGATTTTAAAATACAATCCGAGTTATTTAATTACGGTTCCTTCTTTCCTTTTGAAATTAATTGAATACGCTGAAATTCACGGAATTGATTATAATAATTCGAGCATAAAAGGTGCAATTTGCATTGGAGAATCTTTGAGAGAACAAGATTTCTCCATGAATATTCTATCGAAAAAAATCACAGATAAATGGAATATTAAGTTGTTTTCGACTTACGCTTCTACTGAAATGAGCACTGCTTTTACAGAATGTGAACATGGAAAAGGCGGGCATCATCATCCAGAATTAATCATTGTAGAAGTTCTAGACGAAAATAATATTCCCGTAAAAAATGGCGAAACTGGCGAACTGACTTTTACTACTTTAGGTATTGAAGCAATGCCTTTGCTTCGTTTTAAAACTGGAGATATTGTTCAGTTTCATGACGATCCTTGTGAATGCGGAAGAAATACGTTGCGCGTTGGACCAGTTGTTGGACGTAAAAAACAAATGATTAAATATAAAGGAACAACATTGTATCCGCCAGCGATGAATGATGTTTTGAGCAGTTTTGATAATATCGAAAATCATTTAATTGAAATTTCAACTAACGATTTAGGTACTGATGAAATCTTGATTAAAATTGCTGTGAAAAATCAGTCTCCAGAATTTCTTCAAGAAATTAAAGATCACTTTAGAGCAAAATTGAGAGTAACGCCAAAAATAGAATTTGTTCCAAAAGAAATTCTAAGTCCAATTGTTTTTAATCCAATGAGCCGAAAACCAATTCGATTTTTTGATTATAGATAAATTTTAAAGGTACAAAGTTGCAAAGATTCACAGAGACAAAGGTTTAGATTCTGAATATAAAACCTTTGCAACTTTGTCACTTTGAACCTTTAACCTCAATTTGGCACAAATTGAACTAAAAGTTGTAATTTTGCAAAAAATATTGAAGATGGTCAAGATTGGCAACATAGAATTACCCGAATTTCCTTTATTATTAGCACCGATGGAAGATGTTAGTGATCCGCCTTTTCGCAGATTATGCAAAACGCACGGAGCTGACATGATGTACTCTGAATTTATTTCGTCGGAAGGATTGATTCGTGATGCTATAAAAAGTCGAATGAAGTTGGATATTTTTGATTACGAGCGTCCTGTTGGAATCCAGATTTTTGGTGGTGATGAAGAAGCAATGGAGATGTCGTCTAAAATTGTTTCTACAGTAAAACCTGATTTGGTGGATATCAATTTTGGTTGTCCAGTAAAAAAAGTAGTTTGCAGAGGTGCTGGTGCAGGAGTTTTAAAAGATGTTGATTTAATGGTTCGTTTGACTCAAGCCGTTATTAAAGGAACTGATTTACCTGTTACAGTAAAAACGCGTTTAGGTTGGGACGAAAACTCAATTAATATTGACGAAGTTGCTGAAAGACTTCAGGATATTGGAGTTCAAGCTTTGACAATTCATGCAAGAACTCGTGCTCAAATGTACAAGGGTCATTCTGACTGGTCGCACATTGCGCGTGTAAAAAACAATCCAAGAATTACAATGCCAATTTTCGGAAATGGCGATATCGACAGTCCAGAAAAAGCATTAAAATATAAAAACGAATACGGAATTGACGGTATCATGATTGGTCGCGCTGCGATTGGTTATCCGTGGATTTTTAACGAAATAAAACACTATTTCAAAACGGGTGAACATTTACCTGCTCCAACGGTTATTGATCGTGTTGAAGCGGCTAGAAATCATTTGCAATGGTCAATGGATTGGAAAGGCGAACGTTTAGGAATTGTAGAAATGCGTCGCCATTATACCAATTATTTCAAAGGAATTCATTCGTTTAAAGAATTCAAACAAAAATTAGTTACAACTGATGCACCCGAAGATTTATTCGCTATCATGAAAGAAATCGAGCAGGTTTACGCAGGATACGAATTTGCTTAATATCATAAAAAAAGACCTTCAATATTGAAGGTCTTTTTTTATGATATCTTTTTGATCAAAGATTATTCTAAAATGTTTTTTGCAGAATTTCTTTTAGCTAGATCAATTGCTGATTTTAATTCCGAAAAAAATAATTCAGCTTCTTTTTCATTTCGAATTGATTTAGTCAAGTTGTCATCGTTATTAGTTTCAATAGCATCTCCAATACCTATTATATTTTCTTTGAGGCAGAGGCAAGAGCAATCTCTTGAATTTTATTAATCTTGTTTTGAATAGAATCTTTCATAAAGCAAATTTAAACATTATTGATTTAAATTAAACATATAGTATCTATAAAGGTCGTCAGTTCTTCTCTGAAAATCAAAAGGTTCTGGTTTGGGTTTAAAAAATGCCAATCCATTATCATCTAATTCAATCGTTCCATTTCTCAACAATCTCACATACCAATCTACTCCAATGATCACTAGAAAATCTTGTAAATCTTTGTAATTAAATCTAAACATCCTATGATAGAGGTTAGCTCGTAAATCATCTGAACCGTCAATCCCAATTGTCATACGAGGATTATTTTTTAAAAAAGTTATGGAAAACAAAATAATTGTCGAAAAAACCTTATTACTATCTTTATGTTTAAGATTTATTGAATCATTAATTTTTCCACTTGTATCAAATGGTCCAAAAGCTAAATTGTAAACATTTGGCAATAAGGATTCAGCGATATTTGTAAACTTAACTTTAAGTTGAATTATTGTATCATCTTTTAGAACAGATTCAAAAATATATTGATCAAAACTGGCACCTACATATGTTGCTTCAAAAGTGTTTTCTAAATTAATTTTAATCATAAGAAATTATATTCCATCAAAAATATAAAACAAAATTAATGTAAATTTCTTACAAATAAAAAAGACCTTCAATATTGAAGGCCTTTTTTAAATTTTATTATACTTGAACTCGTTTCCACTTTCCTCTTTTATAGAAAAAGATTCCTGCCAAAGTAATTGCGGTTTCAGCAACCGGAATGGCAATAAAAACTCCCGTTGGTCCCATATTAAAATGTTTAGCAAGCACAAAAGCTAACGGAATTTGGAACAACCAAAAACCAAAGAAATTAATTCCTGTTGGTGTCCAAGTATCTCCTGCTCCGTTGAAAGTATTGATGAGAACCATTCCAATTCCGTAGAAAATAAATCCGATGCTCATAATTTGCAATGCTTCGATTGCAACGGTTTTTACTTGTTCATCATTCGTGAAAAACGAAATAATATATTGCCCGAAACCTAAAGTAATAATCATAATCGTAGCCATGAAAATCACATTGTATCTTGCTGTCGTATAAACCGATTTTTCGGCACGTTCGATTTGTTTGGCTCCTAAGTTTTGTCCAACCAAAGTCGCAGCGGCATTACTCAATCCCCAAGCTGGAAGAATGAAAAACATCATAATTCGTAATGCGGTCTGATATCCTGCTGAACCGTGATCGCCTCCTGTTGTTGCGACTAATTGCGCCAAGAAAATCCAACTGCAAGATGCAATTACAAATTGTAAAATTCCTGGAGCTGCAATTTTTACTAAAGCTTTTATCTGTTTAAAATCTGGAGCGAAATAGGAGATTTTAATTTTTAAAACTCCATTTCCAAAGAACAAATGATACACTTGATAAATAACTCCAATACTTCTTCCGATAGTAGTCGCGAAAGCTGCACCGATTAATCCGAAAGCAGGAACTGGTCCGAAACCATTAATTAAAATCGGACATAAAATGATGTTGCAAATATTAGCAATCCAAAGGCTTTTCATTGCAATTGCTGCATTTCCAGCTCCTCGGAAAATTCCGTTTATCAAGAACAAAAGCATAATACACAAGCTTGAACCAATCATAATTTGTGTAAATCGGAAACCATGTTCTGCTGATTCTATTGAAGAACCCATTAGAATCAAAATATCTTTGGCGTAAATAATTCCGAAAATGCTCAATAAACTATTAACTGCAAAAGCAATAATGATGGCCTGCATTCCTGCTTTCGCTGCAGCGACAGGATCTTTTTCTCCGATACGTCTTGCTACAACTGCTGTTGCAGCCATACTCATTCCGATCGCAAGAGAATAAATTACAGTCAATACCGATTCAGTTAAACCAACGGTCTGAATGGCAAAACTGCTATGTTCTAAATGTCCAACGAAATACAAATCGACTAATGCAAAAACCGATTCCATCATCATTTCCAAAACCATCGGAATAGCTAGTAGAATTACAGCTTTTTTTATACTTCCAGAAGTATAGTCAAAAGATTCGTCGCCTTTTAAGGCTTGTTTTAAAGTGGTAAAAATTTTAGAAAAGAAGCTTTTCTTTATAGTTGTTTCTGTCATGATATTTTAGGATAAATAATAAAATTGGTCCAGATGTAGTTGCAATCTGAACTAAAAAAGTAAACGTAAGTATCCTAATTATTCTTAAAAAATAAAATAGGATTAAGCAGAAACAATCATATGCTGTAGTTTTTTAAGGCGGTAAATATAATTAATATTTCTTAAGAAGTTATTAATCAAGTAGTTTTTTACTTACTCGGCTGCTTGCAATTAATGAAGCTACAAAACCTAATGAAATAATTGTGGTCATTACAATAACAACATTCTCTAGCGTAAAAACAACTGGGTAAGCCAAAGTTGGCGTAATCATGATAAGTTCAAACTTCTGTTGTAATATCACTAAAATTATCCCTAAAGCCAATCCGATTAAACCACCAAAAACACTTAATAAAGTTCCTTGAAGCAAAAATATTTTTCGAAGACCAGTGATATCTGTTCCTAAGTTGAAAAGAGTTTTTAAATTCCCTTTCTTTTCTAAAATCATCATAATCAAGGCACCGATCAAATTAAAAAGTGCCACAATAATTACTAATGTAAAAATCAGATAAACTGCAATGTTTTCGGTATTCAGCATTCTATACAAAGACTCATTCAGTTGTGCTCTATTTTTTAAAGTGATTTTATTCTTAAAAATAGAATTGAGCTGTGTCTTTACCGCTGCTTCATCTGCGTTTTCTTTTAATTTAAATTCAATTCCAGAGATTTGATTGGGTTTGTACATTAGCAACTCCTGCACCAATCCTAAATCTGCAAATACATATCTTGAATCTAAATCTTCGCTAATCGAATAAATACCAACAGGCAAAACATCGGTTTTCGTAAAAGCTTCTTCCGGATTTTCAATTGCCCCTTTTCCAGGTTTAGGAGCAAAAATCTGTAGCGGATTTTCGAAATCAAGAATTCCCATTGAGAAATTTTGGGATAATCCGTATCCAATTACAACTTGAAAACTATCCGGCTTAAGCCATTGACCATTAAAGAGTTTCTTCTTGATATCGTTTACAACTGGGTAAATACTATCAACTCCTTTTAGGTAAGTAACTTGCTGTTTGTCTTTAAATAAAAACAAAACACGTTCTTCTATTATTTTGGTGTAAGAAGCAACACCATTTATTTTTTTCACCTGATTTTCCTGATCGGGCGTCAGTAAAAAAGACTTTCCGTAAGTGCTCACCAACTTTAAATCGGGATCTATTTCGTTGGTAAACGAAAGACTAAAAACTTTAAGTCCGCTGAAGACCGATAAAACCACAAACAAAGCCATCGTACCAACAATGATTCCCATGCTGGCAATACGGTTAATGATATTTATAGCATTGTTTTTACTGCTGCTAAAAATATAACGCTTGGCTATGTATAACGGAAAATTCAAATTACGATTTTCTTCTTTTTTCTAAAAGATCACGATTTTCTATTGGGTTTTCTTTTCCTGCAAGCGCATTGTCGATTTTCTCAATGTAATCCAAAGAGTCGTCTATAAAAAACACTAAATTCGGAACGCGACGTAATTGCAAACGTACACGCTGCGACAAATCATGTTTGATCAAAGTTGTATTTGTTTTTATTGCCTCTAAAGTTTCTTTGGCTTTTTCTTGTGGAAAAATACTTAAATATACTGTCGCTACAGACAAATCTGTAGTAACACTCACTTTGGATACAGAAATTACCAAATTTGTAATTCCGTTTTTTCTCACTTCACCTTGCAAAATGTCAACCAGATCTTTCTGAAGAACACCGCCTATTTTTTTCTGTCTATTTGTTTCCATACTGCAAAAATACTAAATTTTAGTGGCATTTTCAGTTCTTTTAAATTGTTTAAAAACTGATAATAATCATATTTTTTGAAAGAATTATTTTACATATTTGATGTAAATATAAAACTAATTATCATGAAAAAAAGAGAATCAATTAGTCATATCATGACTAAAACTGTTGTAACAGTAAATCAGAATGATGATTTAAGAAATGTAATTTCTAAACTAAAAACACACTCTATTCGCCATATACCCGTTGTAAATGGTAAAGAAGTTGTTGGTATAATTAGTCGTACAGATATTAACCGTTTAACTTTTGGCGCTTTATTTGACGGACAAGAAGGTGTCGATGAAGCTATTTTAGATATGCTGACTATTCCGCAAATTATGACTTCAAAACCTAGAACTCTTCCTTCTGATACCACCATTAAAGACCTTGCAGCGACTTTTGCTAAAGAAGAATTTCATGCATTGCCGGTTGTAGATAATGGAGAGTTGAAAGGAATTGTAACTACTACAGATGTTATTAAATACTTTTTAGAACAATATGATTAAATAAAAAAGGGAGCTTAATTGCTCCCTTTAAATTTTTATCTGCTTTGCAGCCATCCTTCCGGATTATTATTTGAAGTGTTTTGCAGAATCAAGAATTTGATGATTGTTTTTCCTGTGTCTCCACTTGTTCTCACTTTTCCGATATTTTGCTTGATAGTCACTTTGTCTCCTTGACTAACCGAAACAGAACTTAAATTTTGATATACTGTGAAAAAATCTCCATGCTGAATCACAACTGCTTTATTCACTGGTGATAAAACGATTACTTTAGAAACTTCTCCAGCAAATACTGCTCTTGCACTTGCACCGTCTTCGGTTGTAATCTCTACTCCAGAATTATGAACTGTAATTGAAGGGTGCAGCGGGTGCGGCTGATCTCCATATCCTAGAGAAATAAATCCTTTTTCTACTGGCCAAGGCAATCTTCCTCTGTTTGCTTTAAAGTCAGCAGCTAAGATTTTATCTTCTGGTGTTAATGCGATTTTTGAAGAAGAAACTGGTGCCGCTTTTGTTTCACTTGAACCTGGATTCGCTTTTGCTCTTTCTGCAGCTGCTTTTCTGTTTGCTTCAGCAATGGCTTCACGAATTAAACGATCAATTTGTTTGTCAATTCGTTTAGATTCATTTTGTTTTGATCGAATATCGGCAGCAATTTTATTTTTATCCTTTTTAAGTGAATTAACTAATTTTTGCTGTTCTTTTTTCTCAACTTCAAGAGTTACTTTTTCTTTTTGATTCTCTGCAATAATCTTCTTTTTTACCTGTCTTTGTCCATCCAATTTTGCATTAAAATCAACTAATTGAGCCGTTTTAGATTGAATTTCAAGACCTTGATTTTTTCTAAAAGTAGTGTATTGCTTTAAGTATTGTGCTCTTTTGTAAGCTTGCAAGAAACTTTCAGAAGATAAAATGAACATCGCACGGCTTTGCTCAGAACGGCTTTTGTATGATTTTAAAATCATTTCAGCATAATCTTCTTTTAGAACTTTTAATTCTTTTTTAAGTTTATTAACCTGAACCTGATTAATATACATGTCATTACTAAGCAGTCTTTCTTGTTTTGCCGTCGTATTAATTAATTTCTCTTTTAGCTTGATTTTGTTTGCCTGAATTAAATATTCATTCACAGCAGATTTCTCTTTTTTTCGAACAGATTGCAACATCTTTTCGTTATCTCTGATTTCCTGCTGAATTTGAGCTTTACGCTGCTCCAGTTTTTCTTGCTGAGAATCTTGCGCCCATACAAATGTAGTGGCACAAACTAAAACTAGGCTTAGGAGAAATTTTGGCATGTTTATGTTTTTATTTTGCAAATTTACTTAATTGTAACTTTTTTATAACCGCTTGGAACACTATACGGAAAAGAAAGTTCTTCATTAAATGAAATATTGTTATAATTCAAGTTAATACTTGTTTTGCCTTTTGGCTGAACTGCATTGATTTCGATACTTGTTGGCAACACTCCTTGATTGAAAGTTTTAGCATCTGAATAGGCAATTTGTAATGTTCTGTTTTCTGACGGTTGCGAAATCTCTTCCTTTTGAATTAAATATTTTTCTCCATCTAAGAAAAAGGTTTTCTTCAAATTAGCATCTTTTTCTTCGTCTAATCTGAATAAATTTTCTACAATAGTTTGCGTATATTTTCCTTTTCTTAAATCGTCAAAAGCTTCTCCAACTAACAGATTCTGAACTTTAGAATAATCTAAATCTGTTCCTAACCATTTGCTTAAACTACTGAAATCACCTTCATAAAAAGTACTGTTTATTTTCTCATAATAACTTACTGCATCTGGTGTGATTAAGGCTTTTGCCATCGTTATTCCTAAGAAACGTACACTAATTAAAATCTGTTTGTCTTTTTCAATTCTAATCTCAGCTGTAACATTTTGGGTTTGTTTTTCATCAGCATATCTTGCACTTGCTTTGATGTATAAAGTCGAAAAATCTAACTTATTATCGTAATGTTTTTCGATTACTTTTTTGTCTTCTTTTGGTGCAATTGTCTGGCTTGTATTTCCTTGCACTGCCACTGCTTTTGATTTACATGAAATTACAGCAATTGACAATACTAGTATTGATATATATTTTTTCATCTGAATTCTCTTTTATTTTTTCTTCTTTAATAATTCATTTGCCTTCAAAAAGTATTCCTCTTTTTTCTTCGCATCTCCCAATCCATTGTATGCCTCTCCTAACTGAATATTAAAATTTGATTCTAATTTTACGTCATCCACCACATAATCAAGACCCATTTCTAAGACGGTTTTTGCATTTTTAAATTGTTTCAGCTGATTGCTTCCTAAACCAGCATAGTAATAAAACTGAGCCTGACTCGGATAAACTTCGATCAGCATCATGGCTCTTTTTGTCATTGGCTCATATTTTTTTGCTTGAGAATATGCATCTAATAACAGTATATTGGTCTCAAGCGCGGTATCCGAATTGACGCTTAAATCTTTTTCATAATATTTAATCGCATTTTCAAACTGTCCTTTGCTATGATAAAATTTTCCAATTTCTTTGGCAACATCTACATCCTTATCGTTATCAAAATAAGAAATGGCTTTTTCTAAATCGGCAGAATACTGTGGGTTTTTATTTACATAAATCAAAAATTCATTCAAAGTTCTGTGTTTGATTTTTGAATCGATTTTTGAACTTGCTAAAATCACATTCATCGACTTGATAGCTTTATCTGCTTGATTAGCATCCAAATATCCTTTAAACAAACTCACCTGTGCCCATTCAGAATTTGGAATTTCTTTTGCCAATTGTTTTGCTACTTCCAGCGATTTCTCATTTTCGTTATTCTTAGAATATAAAAAAATCAGATTTACGTAATTTGATTCTTCTTTCGGATTTTTTTTAATCTGATCTAAAAGATTATCAATTTCAGCATTCTGATATTTTCCTTGCGATAAAATCTGCGCTTTATAAATTTCTCTATCAGAAGATTTTCCGAATTTATCATTCATTTCGTTTATTGCAGTCAATGCCTTATCGAACTGATTGGTAATCATGTACAACGAAATCAAATCGTCTTTATATTCTTCGTCAAAAACAATTATTTTTTGAATAATTTCAATTGCCAAAGGATAGTTTTTAGTCTCGTAACTTACATCATAAATTCCAAGCCAAAACCATTTATTTTTAGGATCAATCTGTGTTGCTTTTTCAAAAGCATCTTGCGCATTTTGATATTGTTTAAGCGAAAAATAGTTTTTTCCTAATTCAAAATAAGCAACTGCATCATTGGGTTTAAGTTTGATACACTTCTCCAATGATACAATAGCTTTATCATAATTTTCAATTCCTTTTTGTTTTAATGATTCATAAAATGAGTCTTGATATTCATCTGTTGCCATAGCAATATCTTCGGGTTCTGTCTGTGCAAAAACCGAAAATGATGTGCTGAATAAAGCAAAAAACAAAACCGTAAAAACTCTTTTTTTCATCATTTGTAAAAACTACATTTTAAAGAAAACGAAACTTTGCTAATTTTTATTTTATTCTAAAACAGCGTAATCTCCAATACTAATACTTGTAAATTTACCATCGTAACTTACATGATTTCCGATCATTGCATTATCAAGACTAGCATTTTTAATTTTAGAATACGTTTGAACTAAACTGTTTTTGATCGTACTGTCTGTTACATGGCATCCTTTTCCAAGAGAAACATTTGGACCAATTGTAGTGTTTTTCAAAACAACATTTTCCCCGATATAACAAGGAGGAATAATTGTTGAATTTTCTAAAGTAACACCATAATCAACTAAATGCTCACCATCGTTGTGAAGAAAACCTAACATTCTTGTATTGGTTTCAACCGTAACATCTTTGTTACCACAGTCCATCCATTCGTCAACGCTTCCAGTTTTAAAAACTTTACCGTTTGCCATCATCGCTTTGATACCGTCATTAATCTGATATTCTCCACCATTCTGAATATTATTATCTAAAACATTTTGAAGCTCGTTTCTTAAAATTCCAACTTCTTTAAAATAATAAATTCCGATAACGGCTAAATCGCTAACAAACTCTTTTGGTTTTTCAACCAATTCTATAATTTCATTATTCTGATTAAGTTTTACAACACCAAAAGCTTCTGGCTGATCTACTTGCTTTACCCAAATTACAGCATCTGCTTCTGGATCTAATTCGAAATCTGCTCTAATTAAAGTATCAGCGTAAGCAATTACAGCTGGCCCAGACAAAGAATCTTTTGCACACATAATAGCGTGTCCAGTTCCTAGAGGCTGATCCTGACGGTAAATAGATGCTTTTGCTCCTAATCCTTTTGCTAAGTCTTCTAAACTTGCCACAACATCATCTCCAAAAAAAGCTTCGTCCCCTAAAATAAACGCAACTTCTTCAATTGGTTCTTTTAATATTTTAGCAATATCTTCAACTAAACGGTGTACGATAGATTTCCCAGCAACTGGAATTAATGGTTTTGGAACTGTTAAAGTATGAGGCCTCAATCTTGATCCGCGGCCCGCCATTGGCACAATTATTTTCATTCTTTATTTGATTTTTATGGGAAGATTAAAAAATCTTCATTGGGTTTGGTCTTTCCTTTTTATTATTTCACTCCAGTGCTTCCAAAGCCTCCTTCACCTCTTGATGTCTCAGTAAGTGTTTCAACTTCAATCCATTCTGCTCTTTCATGTTTAGCAATAATCAACTGCGCAATTCGTTCTCCATTTTCGATTACAAAATCGTCATTAGATAAATTTACTAAAATTACTCCTATTTCTCCTCTATAATCTGCATCGACAGTTCCTGGCGAATTTAAAACAGTTACGCCTTTTTTTGCTGCCAGACCACTTCTTGGTCTTACTTGCGCTTCGTAACCAATTGGTAATTCAATAAAAAGTCCTGTTTTAACAATAGTTCTTTCTAAAGGTTTTAACGTAATTGGTTCTATAATATTGGCACGCAAATCCATTCCTGCAGATGCAATCGTTTCGTAATTTGGTAAATCGTGCTGTGATTTATTGATAATTTGAATTTTCATTTTTGAATATAATTTTCTTAAAACGTCTTATTTTCTTTTCATTATTCCTTTAATAGTATCTTTTTCAAAATGGTAAACCATGTACATAAAGATTAAAAGAAGCGGAATTCCAACATAATATTTTTCTCTAAATCCGTAAAATGAGATTATTGAAAATACTATTGAAACGCCTAAATAAGCACCTATCTTGTTCATATCATAAGGAATCGGATAATATTTATTTCCTAAAACATAAGAAATAAGCATCATACTTCCGTAAGCCGAAATGGTTGCGATTGCAGAACCATAATAGCTGTATTTTGGAATTAATAAATAATTTAAAATCAAGGTAACAATTGCTCCAACGATAGAAATGTAAGCACCAATTTTTGTTTTATCTGTCAATTTATACCAAACTGATAAATTGTTGTAAATGCCTAAAAAGAAATTTGCCAAAATAATTAATGGCACAACTTTCATTGCTTCCCAATATGATTTGTTTTCTAACAACAGATATTTTAAAACGTCTGCAAAAACAATTACGCCTAATAAAATCAATGATCCTAAAATCACGAAATATTTGGTAATCACAGCATATGTCTGTGGCGCATTTTCATTTTTTGCATGACTAAAAAAGAAAGGCTCAATTCCTAATCTGAAAGCGGTTGCAAAAAGAACCATAAATAATCCTAATTTGTAACAAGCAGAATAAGCTCCCACTTCAGATTTTGCTAAATTTTCTGGAAGAAGATAACCCAATAAGATTTTATCAAAATGCTCATTTACGGCAAAAGCCAACCCAGCCACTAAAATTGGAAGCCCATATTTCATCATTTTTTTCCAAAGCACCGGATCGAATTTTCGTCCAAGCGAAAGATAATTTGGAGAAAGCACAATAAATGTTGCCAAACTTGCCAAAAGATTTGCAATGAAAATATATGCTATCTGGAAATTTTGCACATATAAATTATCCCAAACAGAATTCGGATTTGATTCTGCTAATTTTGGAAGATAAATCAAGAAAAATATATTCAGTAATAAGTTAATTACAACATTTCCAATTTTAATTGCCGCATAAACCATTGGTCTTTGATTCGCTCTAAGTTTAGAAAACGGAATTAAAACCAATGCATCTAATACTAAAATCCACACCGTGTAGGTAATATACTGAACATCTACTTCTGCTAAGTTTGCCAATGTATTTCTAAAAATTAAACCGGCAAAAAGAAATAAAATGGAAGTCCAAAATATTGAAATTGTAGAAGTTGCAATTACATTTTTCTTATCATCTTCAGCACTGTAAAATCTGAAAAAAGCAGTTTCCATTCCGTAAGAAAGAACTACATTAAAGAAAACCATCCAAGACAATACAATCGAAACTTCACCATACTCTGCTGTAGGTAAAATTCCTGTATATAATCTCACTAATAAAAAACTCAGCATTCTTGGTAAAACTGTAGCCAGTCCATAAATTGCCGTTTGCTTGAATAGATTTTTATATAATCCCAAAATATAATTCTAATAATGTTTGTAAGACAAAAATAACCATTTCTTTTGTTTAATGGTGCTTTTGTTGGTGCAATAAAGAAAACTTATGTTTGTTTTTAAACAGTCATTTTGTTTTCGTCCAAGATTTTTACAAAATGAAATCCTTTTGGAGCATAGCCTTGATTGTAATAAAATCGATGAGCTCCAAAATTTCCTGTAAAAGCATCCAAAACGATACTGCTACAATTTAGCTCAATTGCTTTTTTCTCTACATAATCGGTGAGCATTTTTCCAATTCCTTTAGATCTATATTCAGGATTAACAACAAAATTGTCAATTTCAAGATATTTTCCTGTCCAGAGTTTTGTTGCTGACCAACAGCCTGTTAGACCAAGACAAATCTCATCTTCAAATACTGCGATTTGAATATAATTATGCGGAAGCATTTCAGAAAGAAATAATCTATATTTTTCAAGAGATATATTTGGATATAAAAATCGAATCGTATTTATCTGAGCCTCCATATCTTCAATGGTAGTAAGCTCTCGTATTAGTAAGGCCATTGTTTTTAAAGGAAATAGATTTCAAAAATACTTAAAATATAAACTAAGAAAACAAGTGTTTAATATTTTAAAAAAAATAAATTAAACTTAACAAAAAAAGAAAAACGCATAAAAAAATATTTCTAAAATACTTATATTTAGATTATTATAGAATGTTTTGAAGCAAAACATGTGAAATATATAAAATTTAATTAAAAATTATGTAACATTTTTTTTACAGTCTTTAGTTAAATTTGTTTCAAAGGGAATGGGAAAGCTAAATACAACCCTTTAAAAAAAGAAAGCACTGGGACTAATAAAGCTTGTTTGTTCCCATAAAAGACAAAGCATAAGGGATTGATTCAGCTGCAGTAACCCTTTAAAAACAGAGCACTGGGACTAATAAAGCTTGTTTGTTCCCACAAAAGACAAAGCACAGGGATTGATTCTGCTGAAATGTAACCCTTAAAAAAACAGAGCATTGGGATTAATAAAGCTAGTTTGTTCCCACAAAAGACAAAGCACACAGAGTCTATCTGTCTATTTTTATAAAATGGTAGTGATTCTCAACTTAATTGTAATTTGAGAATCACCATTTTATAAAACTATTTTTAAAAAAGAATAAAACTTCCAATAAAAAAGAAAAGCCAGCTAACGCTGGCTTTCTTTTTATATATTATGGAATAGATTATCCATTTAAGGCTTCTGCTCCACCAACAATTTCCAAAATCTCACTTGTAATCGCAGCCTGACGAGCTTTGTTGTAAGTTAATTTCAATTGGTTTCTTAATTCTGTAGCATTATCTGTTGCTTTGTGCATTGCAGTCATACGTGCTCCATGCTCAGAAGCAAATGAATCACGGATACCTTTGTACAATTGTGTTTTTAAAGACTTAGGAATTAAAGCCAACACAATTTCTTCTTTTCCTGGTTCAAAAATATAATCTCCAGAAACAGCAGCAGCATCAGTATTAATAGGTGCTAACGGTAAAAACTGTTCTACTTGAACAATCTGAGTCGCAGCATTTTTAAACTGATTGTATACTAACTCAATTCTGTCGTATTCTCCAGTTAAAAACTTTTGAGTTAAATTATCTGCAATTCCAGCAACATTTTCAAATGTCAAATGATCAAAAATTGCATTATGATGACCGTAGATTTTATGCGTTTTAACTAAAGCATCTCCACCTTTTTTACCAATAGCAAAAACGTCAACTTGCTTTCCAGCATAAAACTCAGTACGGTTTTTAATCTCTTTAATAATATTCGAATTGAAAGCACCACATAAACCTCTGTTTGAAGTTACAGCAACTAACAATACTTTTTTTACTTCACGTTGTGTAGTGTAATCTCCTCCTATTTCACCTTCTAGTGTAGCAGAAAGATCTTGCAATAACTCCGTTAATTTCTCGGCATAAGGACGCATTGCAGTGATTGCATCTTGTGCTTTCTTCAGCTTTGCAGCAGAAACCATTTTCATAGCCGATGTAATCTGCATCGTCGATGAAACGGAAGTAATTCTATTACGGATTTCCTTTAAATTTGCCATCTATTAATTAGAAAATGTGACAATTTTAAAATTAGATAATTAGAATAATGGTTGAACATTTTCTAATTATCTAATTTACCAATTATCTTATTAGTTATATTTTGCTGAAACTTCTTTTGCTGCTTTCTCGATAACATCTGTAATAGCGTCATCTAATTTTCCAGCTTTCAAAGCGTTAAGTGTATCTTTATGTTTGCTGTTTAAGTAAGCTAAGAAATCTGCTTCGAATTCTTTTACTTTATTTACAGGAACATTTCTTAATAAGTTTTTAGAACCAGCGTAGATAATAGCTACTTGGTTTTCAACTGTATAAGGATCATTTAAACCTTGTTTCAAGATCTCAACGTTTCTTTTACCTTTTTCAATTACGTTTAAAGTAACAGAATCTAAGTCAGAACCAAATTTAGCGAAAGCTTCTAATTCACGGAATTGAGCTTGGTCTAATTTTAAAGTTCCAGAAACTTTTTTCATTG